>NZ_JBJDRM010000013.1:0-121096 GCF_044987515.1 Sphingobium sp. ZW T5_29 | reverse complement strand
AGGGGCTCAATCACCGACCACTCAAAATCCGTCAGATCAAAACGCGCCACAGCCAGTCTCCCTTCGCTGGAAAACTGAATCAGAAATTAGACCGATTGGGAATCCTGTTTATGGGTATGTGACCTAGTGAAGACGCAGCAGGCCAAGGTGCTGATTGCCCAACCTACTAAAGTGCTGATCCACCAAACCCTCACGGAAATCCAATCCCAATTCCCTGACGTAGAGGCTAAAACGATCTACAACGCGGGCGATGGCAAAGCCGTAACGCCTGAGATCGTTGAGCATATGAGGCAGGCAGACCCGCGCAGCGGGCAAATCCTGCTCATCACGCATGAGGCGTTGAAGCGGCTTCCCAATGCGTATCGTGTCCATTGGCACTTGTTCGTCGATGAAATTCCCGCCGTCTTCGAAAACGTCTCACTCCGCGTGGCGAAGACGCATAACCATCTGACGGACTTGCTCGATCTGGAGGACATTACGGACAAGGTTGGGGCGGTGAAAATCCGTGATGGCTCCAAATCCCAGATGGAGGCATTGCGGATCAACAAGACCGGCGACCAACTTCTCGACCTGTTTGGCGAGATTGCCACGCATCTGCTAGACGAGAATCGCACTGTGATGGTCGAGACGGCGGAATTCAATGCGCTGCTCAATGGCAAACGGCCAATGGGTGAACTGAATTTCTTCTCGCTGCTTCGAGCGGAGGTCGTTGCGGACTATCGTTCTGTGACCTTTATGGGCGCGAACGCCACGGAAACCGAACTTTTCATCCTTTGGGAGGCGCTCAGCGAGGCTCAGTTCGTGGAGCATCCGCAACTGTTCAAGGGATTGCGCTTCACGCAGCATGGCAACGGCCATCGCCTGACCGTCAATTTCCTATTCGAACATGAATGGTCGATTTCGCGGTCACGACGAGTGGACCCGCAAACAGGTAAGACGCTGCTGGAAGCAGTCGGGAATTTTGTGAAGGGTCATTTCGCGAAGCAGCGTTTCCTGTGGGTTGCCAACAAGGCTGCGGAAATGCCGATGTTCGACCAGAACGACCGCTTGCCTGCCGTTAGCCACGGCTTGAACAAGCCCCATTTTCAGAATTGTAACGCCGTGGTCAGTCTGATCGCACTGGTCCACAATCACGCCAGTGCCAAGTTCCTGGGCATGTTGGGATTGACAGATGCACAGGTCCGCACGGTCATCTGTTACCAATCGGAGTATCAGGCGATCATGCGATGTTCCCTGCGTGATCCCAAAGCCAGCGTGCCCGTGACGGTGATCGTTCCCAGCCGCGCAAGCGCTGCTTGGCTTGCCAACAAGTTCGACGGCTGCGCCGTGGGGAAGTTGGAAACTGGGTTGGATTGGGAAATTGGGAAAAGCGGTCGCCCCAAGGCGGCGAAGGTACCCAAGACCGCCAAGGAGCGAATGCGGGAAATGCGTGAGCGGAAAAAAGCTGCTCTAACGGACTCGCGCTCTATTTGATATGTGTTCGATTACCCCAAAATCCCTTGGCATCCTGTGTAAGTGTGCTGCTTGGAACGATGGGACATCCAAAAACATGACTCGCGACTTTATAAATCTTGGTCGCCAACCCCTTGCGTCGGTGTTGTTCGTCGATTTCAATTGTATCGCAGCGGCCAGCAACTCCGTCGGAGGCAAGCGTAGCGTGACCGATGATGTTGTTTTGCTCATCGTAAACTCGTGCCCATACTGACCCGTGCGTTTTCGGTACGTCTATCGATCTATCATCAAGATTTTCTGGGAAAGGGTGATTGTCGCCGGTCGCAGGCGGAATGGCGTGAACCCCAATGCGGTATCCGTCAGCGTCATATTCATACTCATCACAAGATGTGATCATGTTCACTATATTCCCTTTTTGTTGATAGTTAGTGGGCGCGCTGCGCCGGGTGGTAAGAGCCATTCATCAGCGATTGGTTAAGCCCAATGCGCCTCACTAATAGTGAGCGCGCCACAGCCGCATTCAGGTAGTCCCTGTCGTGACAGTCGCATTCCGCGCTGCGCCTGTCACATTCAGGTCGATTTCCACCAGAAATGACATCAGATGGTCAGGCTCCAGACCCATAAGTTACAGGAGCGAACATGATCGTTGGCTATGCACGCGTCAGCACCACCGACCAGAGTCTCGATGTCCAGATGGACGAACTGGCTGCTCATGGCTGCGACCGCATCTTTCAGGATCAGGCCAGCGGCACCAGCAGGGCGCGTGCGGGTCTGGTGGAGATGATGCAGTTCGTCCGCGAGGGCGATACCATCGTGGTCAGCAGGCTCGACCGTTTCGCCCGCTCGTTGACGGACCTGTTTCAGCTAATGGACGAACTCAGCCGCAAGGGCGTTGCGTTTCAGTGCGTCCACCAGTCCATCGACACCAGCAGCAGCACAGGCAAGCTGACGCTCGCGATCTTGGGCGCAGTGGCGGAGTTCGAGAACGACATTCGCAGGGAGCGACAGCGCGCAGGCATTGCGAAAGCAAAGGCCAGTGGCGTCTACAACGGGCGCAAGGCAAGCATTGATGCTGAGAGAGTCAAGGAGTTGGCTGCTCAGGGCATGACGGCTCGCGGGATAGCGAGTGAACTCGGTTGCCACAGGCAGTCCGTGTATCGGTTGATGGGTAGGCAAATGCATAACTGATGGAAGCGGGACTATCCGAATTAAGGCTTTCGAGTTAAGCCGAAAACGGCACGCGCGAAGTTAGGTACTTGGCCAGACTACGAAATTAGGGGTGGAAACATTGGCGATAGATTTTTCCGACATGCTCGACGACGCTGATGAGGCGGTTCTTCATCCCCGCGAGGTATTTTTTACGCTTGATCGATATCCTGGATTTTCCTTCCCTCGCGATATCCAAACAGAAGTCATGAACCGATGGTTCGAGAATCGCGACCAACCAGACAACGTCATCAAGCTAAATGTCGGCAGTGGAAAAACGCTTGTCGGGCTGCTGCTGCTTCAAAGCTCCATAAATGAAGGCAAGGGGCCAGCACTTTATGTTGCCCCCGACAAACAACTTTCCCAGCAGGTCATTAAGGAGGCCGAAGCGCTGGGAATTGAGGTGACAGACGACCCTCGTGACGCGGACTATCTGGCGGGCGATAAAATCTGTGTCATCAACGTTTACAAGCTCTTCAATGGCAAATCGGTCTTTGGCGTCGGAGCGAGCAAGATCAACATTGGAACGATCGTGATCGACGATGCGCACGCTTGCGTTTCTACCATCACCGACCAGTTCAGAATCGTTCTCGCTAACACCCATGCCGCCTATAAGAAGATATTCCAGATTCTGCGCGAAGACCTCAAAGGGTACAACACGGCCAGCTTTCTTGATCTCGAAGCGAACGATCCACGTGCATATATGGAAGTTCCGTTCTGGTCATGGCACGCGCATCAGGATGACATTCTTAGGGCATTGCATGAGGGCCGTGCAGACGACGATTTGCAATTCACCTACCCGCTCCTCAAAGAACTTCTCCCGCAATGTCGCTGCGTGATCGGCGGGCAGCATCTTGAGATCGAGCCATACTTCCCCGCCACGGACCTGATCCAGTCCTTCCGGCGCGCCAAGCGTCGCATTTATATGACGGCGACGCTGGCAGATGACAGCGTGATCTCGACCCATTTCGGCGCAAGCCCGGACAAGATTGCCAAACCCGTCGTGCCGACTTCATCTCAGTCAATGGGCGAGCGAATGATCCTGATGCCTCAGGAGCTCAATCCCGACCTTACTGTTGCCGATTTGCGGGCGCTGCTCGTAGAGCTCGCCACCAAGGTGAATGTGGTCGTGATCGTACCGTCGGCCCTTGCCGCCGAAAGCTGGGAAGGCGATGCCAATCAGGTGCTTATGGGCGACGATGTCGTTGAAGGTATCGAAAAGCTCCGAAACGGGCATGTCGGGCTTACCGTTCTTATCAACCGCTACGACGGGATCGACCTCCCCGCCGATGCGTGCCGCGTGCTCGTTATTTCCGAACTGCCCGAAGTGAACTCCTATGCCGACCTTATTGACAGCGAAGTGCTGAGCGGCACCGCCGTTAATCTACGCAGGCAGGTTGAGCGCATTGAACAGGGCATGGGTCGCGGGGTGCGGTCTAATGACGATTACTGCGCCGTTCTCTTGCTCGGCGCGAAGCTGACGAGCCGTCTCCGATCACCGGAAGGGCAGCAGATGCTGACGTCTGCGACGAAGGCGCAGCTTGACCTCTCCCGCAAAATTGCAAAGCAACTCAGTACGCCCTCGCTTGATGAAATTAAGGCGGTCATCCTGCAATGCCTTGATCGTGATCCTAGCTGGATCAAGGTCAGCAAAAAGGCGCTTGTCAGCATCAAGGCTGACGATGAATTGCGGCTCGATCTGAGCAAACTTGCCCTTCGTGCTGCCTTCGATCACGCCCGCGCTAACCAGCACAAAGAAGCGCTCTCAATCATTGATACGGCCATCGACGCAACCGAAGATGAGCAGGTCAAAGCATGGCTTCTTGCACGGAAGGCCGCTTTTCAGCACGCCATTGACGCAGAGGGTGCGCAGAAAACGCTCATCGTCGCACATTCAATGGAGCCAAGGGTCACCAAGCCCCTTCATGGCGCCGTCTACAAAAAGCTTTCCGCTGTAACGGGACAACAGGCCACTACGCTGATTGCAAATCATGTCGGCAGATTTCTGGACCCCACGGACATGAAGCTTTTCGCTGATGGCCTGTGTAGTGATCTTCAATTCTGCCCCAATACGTCGGAAAAATTCGAGGCTGCGATCAATGAACTCGCGCGGTTTCTCGGAATTATCGGACAGAGGCCCGAAAAGGACTACAAGGAAGGGCCGGACAATCTGTGGGCGTTGCCCAACGGCACGTTCCTTGTCATTGAGTGCAAAAATGGTGTCACAGCAGGTGACGGTATAGCCAAGAAAGATGCTGGCCAGCTTGGTCAATCAATGGAATGGTTTGCCGCGCGTTATCCCGCTTCTACATCGGTTCCGATCATGATTCATCCAGAACGGAAGCTCGGTCAGGCGGCAAGTGGCGTAAACGGTATGCGCATTATTGATGTCAAAGGACTGGAGAAGCTGCGCAAAAATCTCAAGGCATTTGCGCAGCAACTCACCGATCCCGATATTGCATCAAGCGCAGCAGAAGTAGCGAAACGTCTCGCTCAGTTTGAACTAAACGCGGATGCTTTAGTCAACGCATTTTCCGGTGCCGTTAAGAGTTAAAAATAATCGCCGACGAGAGCGATCAAGGCTTCTCTTGGTTTGCGGAGGCTTGGGCGACACTGGGAAATTCGATTTCACCTTTACTTTATGGTCGACCGTCTGAACGACGATGCCATCGACTGACCTTGACCATAACGGCCAAGGAGTAATGAAAAATGTCGATCCTCAAGACCCTCAAACTGACTGCTGCCGCCCGCAATGCGCCCCTGACGCCTGAGCAGATGCTGCGCGGTAAGCTGGTCGGCTACCTCAATGAACAGAAGGCGCTCGCGGAAGCGGAAATCGCTGGAGCGCCGTTCGTTGCAACCAAGAAGGTCACGCGCAAGAACGCTGAGGGCGAGAATATCCGCGTTGATGCGCCGCGCCATGTCCGCAAGGGCTGGTTTGTGGATGCAGAGGGCAAAATGTACTTCCAGATCCGCTATGGCAGTAAGCCGCTGGAATTGGCCAAGGGCATGAATGCGGTGGAAGTCGAAAACCTCACGGAACTGCCGAGCATGATCGCGTCAATCATCGAGGCTATCAATGCTGGCGAACTGGACGTGCAGGCGAAGGCCGCAAATGCCAACCGCAAGACCCAGCGTAAAGCCAAGCAGGTTATGGCCTGATGCAATTGACTGAATAGGGCGGACCGCGCGTCCGCCCTAACGTCCGCTCACTATTAGTGAGGTTAGCCTGTTATATTCCGCAATCGACAGTCAACGCCCAAATGAAGTTCAAAGTACCTTTCTGTGCGCTGCCCTTGTCGCTACCCATGACATCTCAATGATTTGACAGGTGGGGTGGGGCATGGCCGATCAGGAAGCGCATTTTTCAGTTGATACACGACTCACCCGCCTCCTTGGGGAAACCTACAGATCGAGCGAAGCCGCTCTGAAAGAGTTGGTCGATAACGCTTGGGACGCTGATGCCAGCAACGTGTGGATTTCACTTCCAGAGCCGGTCAGCACGGACAGCATTTTCGTCAAAGATGACGGCACGGGGATGACACCACTCGAATTGCGGGGTGAATATCTCAATATCGCCAGCGATAAGCGTCGTCGGACCGGCGACAAAACTCCACGCCTCAACCGCAAGATCAAAGGTCGAAAGGGGATCGGCAAATTCGCTGGCTTGACGATTGCTGGCAGAATGCAGGTCGTGGCGGTCGCTCGTGAACGACGTTGTAGTCTACTGATCGACAAGAGTACCCTGCTTTCGAATGAAGCTGACCTTGAAGCAGTGCCGCTTCCATTCATTGAGGAGGAAGCCCTTCATGCACCAACGGGCACGACGATTGAACTTTCTGAGTTGGACAGCCGTCTAAATTTTCCAGTTCCTGACAAGCTACGGGAAGTGCTCGTGCACGAATATGGGCGGGAAGATAGCTTCAAGGTTTTCGTGAACAATGTTCCGCTCTCAGTCATGGATGTTCCGGGGGCAACAACTCAGGCTGATCACGACTTGCCGATTTCAGGGCCGGTAAGGCTCCAGTTTACCGTTGCCGACGGGAAGCGGCCTCCACGATCACCTGGCATTATCCTCAAAGTCGATGGCAAAGCCGTCGGAAAACCGATGCTTTTTGGCCTCGATGAGGATGATGAGATACCGATCAAGTTGGCGAAAAGGGTATATGGAGAGGTCGAGATGTCTGGCCTTGATGACTTCGTTACCGCTGACTGGGGAGCCGTCATCGAGAACAGCAAGGCATTTCAGGAAGCTCAAGAACACGTTCAGGCGATAGTGAAGGCCAGCCTGAAAGAGACGCACGCCCGCGACATGCAACTCCAAAAAGCCCGCCTTCAACGGCAAATCGACAAGCGCCTGGAAAAATTGCCGGAACACCGGCGGCGGTACGCGCAAGATGCCTTGAACCGGATTTTGAAACGTTTTTACGGCGAAAGCGATGAGCGGATTGCGACCATTGCTGACGTTGCCCTCGATGCAATGGAGCATGATGCATATTGGATTGTGTTTGAACGCATCAATGAAACGAGCCATGGCGAAGTCAGCGAATTCGCGGTTTCTTTAGAGGAATTTGGGCTGCTGGAGCTTTCCACGGTGGCAGCTCAGGCCGCGCGGCGGCGCAGTTTTCTGGATTTCTTTGACCAGTTGGCGCAGAATCCGCTGACTTTGGAGAAAGATGTCCACAAGGCGTTCGAGACAAACCTTTGGATGCTCGGACGACGCCATTCCATGATGGCATCCAATGTGACTCTTGGCCGCATCATCGAAGATTATTGTTCGGCCGAATATAAAGGGGATCGCGCGGCGAAGCGGCCTGATTTACTGCTTTCTCAGGACGTTACAGATTCGTATCTGCTAATCGAATTCAAGAGACCAAGCCATTCCATCACGCGCGACGACATCGCACAGGCAGAAAAATATCGTGACGACCTGTCCGCACGCTTATCATCGACCTCTAAAATGGAAATATTAATGGTCGGCAAGGGGAAAGCATCGGCAGTTAATGCACAGAACATGGCCGTTGGGGTGACAATCAACTCATATGATGGCATTATAAGTGCGGCACGCAACGAACTAGAATGGTTGGTTTCTTCATTGAAATGAGGGTTTGCGCCGATTTGGCTATCCGCTCACTATTAGTAAGGTGAGCAGATCGCCAATTCCTATACGGTGGCCGTTGCGATCATAGGTGGCATTTATCAGGGGATCATACCAACCTGCTGGCGATCCATTGGCAGCATAGCCCCTGATGTTCCGCCCTACCTGTTGCCGCCATCCTAATAATTTCCCTGAACTATCCCTCAGATTTTGCCGCATCCCACCCTCCAATTTCGAGGCTGCCGATCAAGCGCCAGTTTTGCCGTGCGTCGATCTGAGATGCTCCACTATTAGTGGGAATGCTCTGTCAGAGCTTCTGAGCGCTGAAGGCGCATTTCATATTGCCGTATTGCTGGAGGCAGGCGTATTGCCTTCGTCGGGCTGGAGAACGCTCCTAAGTGCAGGATGCTCGCTTCCCCACGGGTCGTTTTCCAATTCAGCGAGCCCAGCGGATTTCACGAGAGCATCGAAATCAAAATCCTCCCCGCCGTTTTGTTTCGCAAAGCGTAGCGCAGCAAGGATCGTTGCGGGATCCCATTCGCCCTCTGGGTATCCAGTCAGCTCTTTGACACGGTGTTCGGGCAGCACATGGTCATAATGCTTATGGATTTGCGTAACCGAGGTTCCGCAGTTGCGGGCAATATCTGCGTGTTGCTTCCCGTTCGTCAGGCGATCCGTGATGTAGGTATGCCGCAGGCTATAGATGGTGCGGTTGTGGCCATCTGGCCCTTTCAGCAAATTCGCTTCGGCCAGCAAATTTCGGAAGGTGTGATGAGGATCCCAGCCCGGCTTGAATAGGAAAAGCTTCTCCTCTTCCGTGCTGCCGTCAACCTTTCGGAGATTCTCCAATTCCTGCAAATATGGCTTGAGGCCGGGCTGGCTGAACACAATTCGCGTGCCCGTCTTCGTTTCGTTCATCACGGTGATTTTAGCGAGGCCGTCGCAAGTCCATTTCACATCGCCCCATTTGCAGAGGGCGGCTTCGCGCGGCCTCATGCCCGTGAGATAGTAGAACCAGACGAGGCATCGGACGATCTGGCGCTGATGATTGTGCAGCTTATGTTGCCCACTGTGCTGCCAATCATCCATGTGCTGGGCCAGCTTGAACCACTCGTCCGCGTCAAATCCAAAGCGCTTGGCACGGTTGGGATCGGTCTTGAGCAACTTGGCCTTGGCGCGCGGCATGACGGGACAAAGAGACCAGCGCGCAGCCTGATCGAGAGCCTGGCCGATTAATCCAAGTTCCATCGACAGCGTTTTTCGTGCGGGGCGCTTCGTCCCTTTTTCCCTGCGCCAAGCAACGTAATTTTCAACCTTCTGCACAGTGATCTTGTCCACGGCGCAGTTATCAAAATACGGCTTGATGTAACGATTACCACTCCCGCTATGCAGTCTGCGACGGTGAATGCTGAGGTTCTTTTCAACCCACGGAATCCAGCGTTTATCCCAGAATTCGTCGAACTTGACTGAGTTCAGCGGCATGTCAGCATCTGCACGGGGCTTTAGCTTGCTGTAGAGTTCCAAGGCAGCACGTTCCGCCCCTGCCTGATCCAATATTTTCAGGCTTCGTCGTGTCCGTTTCCCGCCGCCAAGCTCCAAACGAGCCTGCCACGTCCCGTCACTATTGTCGCCGCGCTTATAGAGGACGATTGCGCCGCCCATCAATTTTACAGTGTTTTGCTGATGCCCCATGCTTGCCACCCTATGCGTGTAAAGGTGACTAAGTCGTAAGCTCGCGGGACGGCCATCGCGATCAAAACATGAACAAACGTGCAATCGCGCGTGTTATCTGCGTGCGTCAGGCTAACTCGTGGCAGCGCATTTCTGCGGCAAACGTGTAAGCTACGTGTAACGAAAAAAGGGGGGCATTCCTGACCCCCTTTTCCTTAATTTTCAACTGGTTAAACCCAGCTTCCAGATTAGCGCTTCGAGAACTGGAAGCTACGGCGAGCCTTGGCGCGACCGTATTTCTTACGTTCAACGGTACGGCTGTCGCGGGTCAGGAAGCCTTCGGCCTTGACCGCGCTGCGCAGCGCCGGTTCGTACTTCGTGAGCGCCTGGGCGATCCCGTGCTTGACGGCACCAGCCTGCCCGGAAAGACCGCCGCCTTTCACGGTGGCAATCACGTCATACTGACCTGCGCGGTCAGTGACGCCGAACGGCTGGTTGATCACCAGGCGCAGGGTCGGGCGAGCGAAATAGATTTCCTGATCGCGGCCATTGACCGTGATCTTGCCGGTGCCGGGCTTCACCCAAACACGAGCAACGGCGTCCTTACGACGGCCGGTGGCGTAAGCGCGGCCAAGGCTGTCGATTTCCTGTTCGCGCAGCGGCGCGGAAGGCTGGACCGGAGCGATAGGCGCGTCAACGGCGACGGCTTCGCTGGTCGCAGGAGCCGGAGCGTTGGCGGTCAGCGATGCGAGGTCGGACAGGGACTGGCGGTTATCGGACATTATGCACCCACCTTGTTCTTGCGGTTGCGCGACGCGAAATCGAGCACTTCGGGGTTCTGTGCGGCGTGCGAATGTTCGGCGCCAGCGAAGACGCGAAGATTGCGCATCTGCTGACGACCGAGCGGACCGCGGGGGATCATGCGCTCGATGGCTTTTTCCAGAACGCGTTCGGGGAAACGGCCTTCCAGGATCTTGGCAGGCGTGGTTTCCTTGATGCCGCCGGCGTAGCCGGTGTGCTTGTAATAGACCTTGTCGGTCAGCTTGCGGCCCGTGAACTTCACCTTGCCAGCGTTGATGATGATGACATTGTCACCACAATCGACGTGGGGGGTGAAGGACGTCTTGTGCTTGCCGCGGAGGATATTCGCGACGGTCGAAGCGAGGCGGCCGACGACGAGACCTTCCGCGTCGATCAGGATCCACTTCTTTTCGACCGTTGCCGGGGTTGCCGGCTTGGTCGTCTTCATCAGCGCCTTCATGGTGCCAATCTCCAGAATGAAACAGTGAACCGAATGCGTTTTTCAGACATTCGGAAGATGGGCGCTAATGACGGGCTGGGGGCTGGAAGTCAAGAGATTCGGCGGCTTTCCTGACGGGTAAAATAATACCCGTCGATTTTAGGGCCTGTTTTGCGCACCAATTGCATGCGCGCCCCAGGCGGCGGCGGCCACCACCAGCGCGCCCACGGCCTGGTGCAGCACGGCGAGCGGCAGGGCGATGCCGCTGACCACCGTGGCGATGCCGAGCGCGACCTGCGTTCCGACCGTGGCGTTGATGGCGATGGACGCGCCGCGCCGCCCTGCCCGCCTTGCCCGGCGCGCCAGAAGGATGAGGGCGATGGCCGCGACCCAAGCGAACCAGCGGTGAATGAAATGGACGAGATAGGGATCGCTGGAGACGGTCGCCCACAGCGAACCCAGCCATTGTATGCCGTCAGGCACCAGGCGGTCGTTCATCAATGGCCATGTGTTGGAAACATAGCCCGCGTCCAGCCCCGCCGTGAAAGCGCCGAACATCAGCTGGGCCAGCAGGATGAGCAGGACGAGCAGCGCAAAGGGCCGCAGCGCCGCCGGACGGGCAGCGGGATCGCGGGCCAGCGCCAGCAGGTCGAGCGCGGTCCAGACCAGCCCCCCGATGATGAACAGCGCGGTGAGAAGATGCACCGCCAGCCGGTAATGGCTGACATCGGTACGCTCCGACAGGCCGGACGTGACCATCCACCAGCCGATCGCGCCCTGAAGCCCGCCAAGCGCGAGCAGCGCGACGAGCCGGGGGCCGTAGCCCGCCGGAATGGCGCGTCGCCAGGCGAACCAGAGGAGCGGCAGCGCGAAGGCAAGCCCGATCAACCGTCCCAGCAGCCGGTGCACCCATTCCCAAAAAAAGATGAACTGAAAATCGGACAGGGACATGCCCCGGTTGATTTCCTGATATTCCGGCGTCTGTTGATATAGCCGGAATGCGTCCATCCATTGATCATGGGTGAGCGGCGGGATCGCCCCCGTGATGGGTTTCCATTCGGTGATCGACAGACCCGATTCGGTGAGGCGCGTAATCCCCCCGACCACGACCATCAAAAAGACGAGCGCGGCGACGGCCATGAGCCACCGCGCGATTGCGACTGGTCGCAAAGCGGACATGTAAGGGCGGCGGAGAGAAAACACGGTCATGGCGCGGGTTCATGCGCCCACGGCCGAACCGTTGCAAGAGGGTGACCGCCAATGGAAAAGCAAAGGCGGCAAGCAGGATAGCGGATACAATCAGGCGGCCGGGCGTATCCCGAATGATGATGCAATTAACACAAGATAATCGATGAGCGCGCCAACACAGGATGTGGCCAGGATGATCGCGGGACACGGACCGTTGGGCGAGATGACCGCACGGATCGACGGGCGTTCGCCGCTGGGCGCCGTCCACCAATGGTCTCCCGCCCTGCTGTCCACCGTTCGATTGCTGCTGTCATCCCGGGCAGAGATCGTGCTGTTCTGGGGGGCGGACCTTTGCGCCATCTATAATGAAGCCTATGCGGCCACGATCGGCGATAAGCACCCCCATGCCCTGGGTCGACCGGCCCGCGAAAGCTGGTCGGAGCTGTGGCACGACCTGGAGCCGTTGCTGCTGTCGGTGGTGCAGGATGGCCAGACCGTTCATGCCAAGGACCGCCCCTTTTACATCGAACGCGCAGGTGGCCGTGGAGAGCAGGTCTATTTCGACATCAGCTATTCCCCGGTGTTCGAAATGGACGGGTCCATCGGCGGCGCGCTGTGCATCGTCAACGAAACCACGCGGCGCGTGGAATCGGAACGGCAGATGCAGGCCGACCTCGACCGTCTGTGGGCGTTGGCGCGGGACCCGTTCGTGATCGCGGACGAAGCGGGTGTCTGGCTGTCCGCCAGCCCCGCCTGGACCGACATATTGGGGTGGAGCGAAGAGGAGTTGGTGGGTCGCACGTCGCAATGGATGGAGCATCCCGACGATTTTGGCAAAACCCGGCATGAGGTTGAAACCCTGCAGGACGGCATCCCCACGCAGCGATTTGAAAACCGGTTCCGGGCGAAAGATGGCAGCTATCGCATCTTCAGCTGGACGGCGGTGCCGGACAATGGGCTGCTCTATTGCGTGGCCCGGGACGTGACGGAACAGCGGATGCACGCGCAGGCGCTGGCAGAGACCGAGGCGGCGCTGCGGCAGGCGCAGAAGATGGAAACGCTGGGCCAGTTGACCGGCGGCGTGGCCCATGACTTCAACAATCTGTTGCAGGTGGTGACAGGCAATCTGGAACTGTTGCAGCGCGCGCTGGACGATAATGACCGGCTGCGGCGCGTGGCAGACAATGCGATGGGCGGCGCGCAACGCGCGGCGATGCTGACGCAGCGGCTGCTGGCATTTTCCCGCCGCCAGCCGCTGGCCCCCGAACGCGCCGATCCCAACCGGCTGGTAGGACAGACCACCGAATTGCTGAGCCGGACGCTGGGCGCCACCGTCGAACTGGAAACGATACAGGCGGCGGGCGCATGGCCCATCGAAATCGACGTCTACCAGATGGAAAATGTGCTGTTGAACCTCGCGGTCAATGCGCGCGACGCGATGCCCGACGGCGGGAAGCTGACCATCGAGGTCGCGAACACGCATATCGATTCCCATTATGCCGCGCAGGAAGATGAAGTCAGTCCCGGCCAATATGTGCTGATCAGCCTGTCGGACACGGGCCATGGCATGGATGATGACACGCTTAAACGCGCGATCGAGCCGTTTTTCACGACCAAGGAAGTGGGGCGCGGGACGGGTCTGGGCCTGTCGATGGTCTATGGCTTCATCAAACAGTCCGGCGGCCATTTGCGCGTTTATTCGGAGCCCGGACAAGGCACGACGGTCAAGCTGTATCTGCCGCGCAGCTACGGGCAGGTGGCGGCGAACGATCAATCGCCACTGCCCCCCCAGCCGCCAATGGGACACGATGGCGAGACGATATTGGTGTGCGAGGATGATGAAAAGGTGCGCGCCTATTCGGTCGAGGTGCTGACCGAATTGGGTTACCGGGTGATAGAAGCGAATGATGGACCGACCGCGCTGGCCCGGCTGGATGAGGCTTCACCGCCCGTTGACATGCTGTTCACCGATGTCGTCCTGCCCGGCGGCATGACCGGCGCGGACATAGCCAGCGAGGCGCTGGCGCGTCATCCCGGACTGAAGATATTGTTCGCCACCGGATATGCGCGCAACGCCATCATCCACCATGGCCGATTGGACCCCGGCGTAGAATTGCTGACCAAGCCGTTCGCCTATGCCGACCTGGCAAGCAAGGTGCGGGAGATATTGGACCGGGAAAAGGCAAAGGGCGTGGCGTGACGAGGGCCTTTTCCGCCCCTATTTTGCCGCCTTCCATGCAGTGACCAGTTCCCGCGCCTTTTCACCGACCTGTGCGGCGCTGTCGCCGGGACGGTAGAGCGCGCCGCCTACGCCAATACCTTCGCACCCGGCGTTTAGCCATTCGCCGATCGTCGCGGCGTCGGTGCCGCCAACAGCCCAGACGCCGACATTGCGAGGCAACACGTCCTTCACCGCCTTTACATAGGAGGTGCCCAGGCGGGCAGCGGGGAACAATTTGATACGACGCGCGCCTGCGTTGATCGCCGCAAAGGCTTCACTGGGCGTCATGAAGCCGGGCATGACCTCAAGCCCCAGCTGGACGCCCCTGGCGATGACCGATGGGTCGGTATTGGGTGTGACCATGATGCGGCCACCGACGCCGTGCAGCCCTTCGGCGGCTGCTACAGACAGCACCGTCCCCGCGCCGATCAGCGCAGTGTCGCCAAATGCGGATTGCAGCGCGGCGATGCTGGCCAGCGGGTCGGGCGAGTTCAGCGGCACTTCGATGATGCGGATGCCCGATTCCACGAGCGCAGCGCCAACGGCAACCGCTTCGTGCGGCTGAAGCCCACGCAGGATGGCGACGACGGGAGGCGCTCCATCGGCAAGCATGTCATCGATTGTCATGGTCAATTCTCCATAAAGCCAAGGCCCGCGAGCGCGCAGGATTGACCATCAAGCAGTCGGGAGCCGACGCCCTGCACATCGAGCGCCATGGCGTAGCGGGCGGACAGGCGCTGGTCGCCGATCAGGACGACATCGCCGCTGTGCGCCAGCGTGGCGCGGACTTCGGCGATTTCGCAGCCGATCAGCAGCCCGGACAGATAGCCCAGCGCCCAATCGGCGGATTTGCCGCTGCGCAAACGCATCGACCGTGCGGCGAACAGAGTGGTGAGCAGGCGAGCGTCGCTGGCGCGGTCCAGCCCTTCGGCAAAGCCAGCCGATTCCTGATCCACGTCGCCAGTCGCGTCCTTTGGCCCCAGGGTCGACCGGTCGCGCAGCAGGGCGAACAATTCCCCCGTGGGCACGGTGCGGAAGGCGGCGACCCGGCCATTTTCGACCAGCGTCCATTTGTTATGCGTGCCCGGCAGGACGAACAGATGGCGGCCCTGGGCCAGTTCGGGATGCGCGGCGCAGGCACCGAATATCTGCGTTTCTTCCCCCCGCATGACGTCGGGGACGCCGTCTGCCCCGGTGCAGGTCAGCCCGGCCATGATGCTGATCGGGGTCCCGCGCCAGTCGAAGCGGATGGCGGCGGCGCGCCATTCGTCTGCATCGGCGGGGCATGTCGCATAGGGTGCTTCGACCCAGCCGTCGCGGGCGCCGGCCATGCCGCAAAGGCGAATTTCGGCAGGCGCGCCGTCCTCCAGCCAGGGCGCAATCGCCTGCGCAAAGGCGGATTCGGCCTGACGCCCGACTTCGCCAATGCCCGGACCTTCACGTTGCGCGGTGATGCGGCCATCCTGCACCCGGAACAGGCGCAGATTGCTGGTGCCCCAGTCGCCCAGAACATCGTAACGGCTCACAAAAATGTCCCCGCAAAGCGGCGGGCGGAAGTTGGCGCGTGCATGTGAAGTCCTTGAAACCGTATTTGTATGAGTATATGCGGGGAGCAAATGCGTCAATGCGCTCCTTATTCCACATCGTCAGGGTCCCCGTCATGAACGATACCGTCAAGCCCGCCGTCACGCTGCGCAGCCGCGCATGGTTCGACAATCCCGACAATATCGACATGACCGCCCTGTATCTGGAGCGATATCTGAATTTCGGATTGAGCCAGGAGGAATTGCGTAGCGGTAGGCCGATCATCGGCATCGCTCAGACCGGCAGCGACCTGTCCCCCTGCAATCGCCATCATCTGGTGCTGGCCGAACGCATGCGGGAGGGCATTCGCGAAATGGGCGGCATCGCGCTGGAATTTCCTGTGCATCCGATTCAGGAAACGGGCAAGCGGCCGACCGCCGGGCTGGACCGCAACCTGGCCTATCTGGGGCTGGTCGAGGCGCTCTATGGCTATCCGCTGGACGGCGTGATCCTGACCACCGGGTGCGACAAGACGACCCCGGCGTTGCTGATGGCGGCGGCGACGGTGAACATCCCGGCGATCGCTCTGTCGGTCGGGCCGATGCTGAACGGTTGGCACAAGGGCGAGCGCACCGGGTCGGGCACGATCGTATGGCACGCCCGGCAATTGCTGGCGGCGGGCAAGATCGACGATGACGGCTTCATCAAGCTGGTGGCGTCGTCGGCGCCTTCGACCGGATATTGCAACACGATGGGCACGGCGACGACGATGAACTCGCTGGCTGAGGCATTGGGCATGATGCTGCCGGGATCGGCGGCGATCCCCGCGCCCTATCGCGACCGGCAGGAAGCCGCCTATCGCACCGGCAAGCGCATCGTCGAAATGGTGCATGAGGATTTGAAGCCATCCGACATCCTGACGCTGGATTCCTTTCACAATGCGATCCTGGTCAATTCCGCAATCGGCGGATCGACCAATGCGCCCATCCATCTGGCCGCGATCGCGCGCCATGTCGGCGTCGACCTGCCGCTGAAAGATTGGGAGACGGTGGGGCACAAGGTGCCGTTGCTGGTCAACCTGCAGCCCGCTGGCGAATATCTGGGCGAGGATTATTATCATGCGGGCGGCGTGCCTGCCGTCGTCGGGCAGTTGATCACGCAGGGGCTGATCCGCGAAGGCGCGATGACCGTCAACGGCAGGACGATGGGCGAAAATTGCCGGGGCGTGGAGATTGAGGACGAACGGGTCATCCGCCCCTTCGCCCAGCCGATGAAGGAAGATGCGGGCTTTCTGGTGCTGTCGGGCAATCTGTTCGATGCGGCGGTGATGAAGACCAGCGTCATCAGCCCGGAATTTCGCGAGCGTTATCTTTCCAACCCCGGCGACCTCAATGCCTTTGAAGGGCCGGCGGTCGTATTCGACGGGCCGGAGGATTATCACGCGCGGATCGACGATCCGGCGACGGGCATCACCGCCGATACGCTGCTGTTCATGCGCGGGGCCGGGCCGATCGGCTATCCGGGCGCGGCGGAGGTCGTGAACATGCGGCCGCCCGCCTATCTGATCACCGAAGGCGTGAGCGCCCTGCCCTGCATCGGCGACGGGCGGCAGTCGGGAACCAGCGGCAGTCCATCGATCCTCAACGCTTCCCCCGAAGCGGCGGCGATGGGCGGACTGGCGCTGATCGAGACTGGCGACCGGGTGCGGATGGACCTGAACAGCGGGACGGTGAACGTTCTGGTGTCCGACGAAGAACTGAGCGCGCGGCGCGAACGGCTGGCGGCGGCGGGGGGCTATCGCTATCCCGCTTCGCAGACGCCATGGCAGGAAATCCAGCGCAACCTGGTCGGCCAGCTGAACGAAGGCGCGATCCTGGAAGGGGCGGAGAAATATCAGCGCATCGCCCAGACCATGGGACTGCCGCGCGACAATCATTGAGGATCCGATCCGCCAGGAAAGCGCGTGTCGGCCAGCAGGAGTAAAGTGATGGGCAACCAAGCCATATTCGTCAGGGCGGAGCGCGCGCTGTGAGCCATGTGATCAAGGCAGGCCTGGTGGGGCTGGGCAAGATCGCGCGCGACCAGCATCTGCCCGCGATGGAAAAGGTGGACGGGATCGAACTGGCGGCGGTCGCCAGCCGCAACGCGCAGGCGCAGGGAGTCAGCAATTATCCCGACCTTGACGCGATGCTGGCGAACGAGCCGGGACTGGATGCGGTCATCCTGTGCCAGCCGCCGCAGGTCCGTTACGAAGCCGCGCGACAGGCGCTGCTGGCGGGCAAGCATGTCTTTCTGGAAAAGCCGCCGGGCGCGACCGTGTCGGAAGTGGAGGCGCTGGTCGCGCTGGCCGAGCGGCAGGGCGTGACGCTCTATGCCAGCTGGCATAGCCGCTACGCCGCCGCGGTGGCGCAGGCGAAGCAATGGCTGGCGACCCGCACGATCAGGCATGTGTCGATCCAGTGGCGCGAAGATGTGCGCCATTGGCATCCGGGCCAGCCATGGATCTGGGAAGCGGGCGGGTTTGGCGTGTTCGATCCGGGCATCAATGCACTGTCCATCCTGACCGAGATCGTAGCCGATCCACTGGCGCTGCTGTCCGCGCGGCTGGAGATTCCCGCGAACAAGCAGACCCCGATTGGCGCGCAATTGCAGATGGCGACCGCTTCGGGCGCGTCGGTGGAGGCGGTGTTCGACTGGCGGCAGACGGGCCACCAGACCTGGGACATCGCTGTCGATACCGACGACGGCCAGTTGCTGCTGTCCGAAGGCGGCAACATGCTGCGGCTGGACGGCGAGGTCCAGGTGAAAGCCCCTGATGACGAATATCCGGCCATGTACCGGCGCTTTGTCGCGCTGGTCGCCAACCATGCCATCGACGCGGACATTGCGCCATTGCGGCTGGTAGCCGACGCCTTCCTTTGCGGGGAACATTGCCCTACGACGGCATTCGAGGATTAGGAGGGACGCAGGGTTGACGATGGAGCGCAGGTTAGGAACCGAAGATGGCGGGCTGCGCATCCATCAGGCCATTGCCCGCAAACTGGGCACGGCCATCCTGATGGGCAAGCACCGTCCCGGCGACCTGTTCGAAGGTGAGATCGAGGCAGCGGAAAAGCTGGGCGTGTCCCGCACCGCCTATCGGGAAGCGGTGCGCATTCTGGTGTCCAAGGGCATGCTGGAAAGCCGCCCCAAGGCAGGGACGCACGTCCTGCCGCGCAGCCGCTGGAACGTGCTGGACCCCGAAATGCTGGCCTGGATGTTCGCAGGCGAGCCTGAGCCAGCCTTTGTCCGCGACCTGTTCGAACTGCGCAGCGTGATCGAACCGGCGGCGGCGGAACTGGCGGCGCGGCGGCGGACCGATAAACAGCTGGCCGCGATGATGCAGGCGCTGGAGGAGATGGAGCGCAACGGGCTGGCCAGCCCGGCGGGCCGACTGGCGGACCAGCAATTCCACAATGCCATATTGGCCGCGACTCATAATGACGCGCTGGCTGCGCTGACGAGTTCGGTCGGCGCGGCAGTCGGATGGACGACATTGTTCAAACAGCGCAAGCGCGCCGCCCCGCGCGACCCCCTGCCCGATCATAAGGCCGTCTGCCGCGCCATCGCCGCGCGCGACACGGCGGCGGCCCGCGACGCGATGATGGAATTGCTGCGGCTGGCGCTGGCGGACATGGACCTGGCGCTGACGGAGCCTGTGCAGGGTAAAGGTGCGATTGTGCCCTAAGGCTGGGGCCAACGGAAAAATCAGCCCGCGAAATCAGCCCCCGAACAAGGGCGTGGGAACGCCGGTTACGCCTGCATCGACTTCGAAAAAGGCACCGTCATATTCGCTTTCGGGCAGGCCGAATGCCGCCGACGTCACGAACATGCGGTCGAGATTCGCGCCAGCGAAGGTGATGTTCGTCACCTGCCGGGCGGGGAGCGGGATGGCGCGGTCGAGCTGTCCGTCGGGCGTGAAGCGGCTGATGCGCGATCCGCCCCAATGCGCGATCCACACATGCCCCTGCGCGTCGACGGTCATGCCGTCGGGATAGCCGTCATCTTCCGAGAAAAGGATGAAGGGATGCCGGTTGGCCAGCCCGCCGCCTTCGGTGCGGGTAAAGCGATAGACCGTGCGCCGCGCCGAATCGGTGTGGTAGAACCAGTGGCCGCAGGGAGAAAAGGCGGGTCCGTTGGGCACGGCGTAGCCGCTGTCCATCGCGGTCCAGCGGCCGTCGGGATCGAGCCGGTAGAGGGAGCCGCTATCCTGTTGTTCCGCCATGTCCATCGTGCCGCACCAGATGCGACCGTCCGAATCCGCCTTGCCATCATTCATCCGGTTGCCCGGCAGATGCGGTTCGGGATCGCCGATCGGGTCGATAGCCAGCGGGTCCAGCGTCAGCCGGGCGAACCCGCTTTGCAAACCAGCGATAAAGCCCCCGCCCCGGCGTTCCGCCACCCAGCCGAGCGGTTCGGGCATGGGCCAGCGCTGGACGGCGCCATCGGTCAGCGACAGGCGATTGAGCGCAGGTCCGCGAATATCGACCCAATAGACCGCATTGTCACGCGCCGACCACAAGGTCCCTTCGCCCAGCGTGTCGCGCACATCACGATCCACCCGTTTCCATTCGCTCACTATTTCCATCCTTCACTGCCAAGGGGACGATCATCGCATGGCGCCTGTGCCGCCCATCGACGCGTACGACGAAGATGGATTGCCTGTCCGTGCCATGCCAAATATTGACGCCCCGACCGAACGAATATACTCGGACAAATCGAAACGGCGCAACCTGTGGGGTTGGGCCTTTGCACTCCTGGAGAGAGATGAATGGCAGGTCCTGTATCATCGACCGCAGCCGTTGCCGCGGACCACAACCCCGGCACCCGCTACGGCCCGGCCCTGACGCTGTTGGCCAGCCTCTTTTTCATGTGGGGCTTTATCACCGTCATCAACAATACGCTGCTGCCACATCTGCGCAGCGTGTTCGACCTGAATTATACGCAGACCACGCTGATCGAATCCGTCTGGTTCATCGCCTATTTCGTCGCGTCCATTCCATCGGCCAAGCTGATCGAACGGGTCGGCTATCAGAAATCGCTGGTGGTCGGCCTGCTGGTCATGGCTGTCGGGTCGTTGGGCATGATGCTGGCCGCCAGCCTGCCATCCTATGGCGTGACGTTGGCTATGCTGTTCATCATCGCCAGCGGCATCACGCTGTTGCAGGTCGCGGCGAACCCCTATGTCGCGGTCGTCGGCAAGCCTGAAACCGCGTCTTCCCGCCTGAACCTGGTGCAGGCGATGAATTCGGCAGGCACGATGCTGGCCCCATTGTTCGGCGCTTATCTGATCCTGGGCCGGTCCAAGGGTGGCACGTCCAGCGCCGACACGGTCCTGACCGAAGCGGAACGGCTGGCCGACGCGCAATCGGTGATCCTGCCCTATGGCCTGGTCGCCTTGGTCCTGTTCGTACTGGCGATCATCATCGCCCGATTCCCCCTGCCCGCCATGGGTTCAGCGACGCAACGGCTGGCACGGGAAGAGCGCAAGAACCATTCCCTTTGGGCGCACCGCAACCTGGTGTTCGGCATTCCCGCGATCTTCATCTACCTGATCGCGGAAATCGGCGTCGCAAACCTGTTCGTGAACTTCGTCAGCCAACCCGACATCGCCAACCTGACCCATGAACAGGCGGGCCGTTACCTGACATTCCTGTGGGGCGGCATGATGATCGGGCGCTTCGTTGGGTCGGCGCTCATGCAGAAGGTCGATGCGGGCAAGGTTCTGGCCGCGTTTTCGATTGGCGCGTTCATCGTCATGATGGTCACCGTGTTCACCCATGGTCAAGTCGCCATGTGGGCGTTGATCCTGGTCGGCCTGTTCCATTCGATCATGTTCCCGACCATCTTCACGCTGGGCATCAAGGGGCTGGGCCCGTTGACCGAGGAAGGTTCGGGCCTGCTGATCATGGCGATCGCTGGCGGATCGCTGGTGGTGGTGCAGGGCTGGCTGGCGGACAATTACGGTTTGCAGACATCCTTCCTGCTGACCGCCGCCTGCGAGCTTTATATCCTGTTCTACGCATTGTGGGGTTCGCGCCCCACCCATGCCCTGCCGGATCAGCAGATCAGCTGACAGCGCGGAAACGCTGAAATCGCAAAAGGCCGGAATGGGGTGTCCATTCCGGCCTTTTTCTTTGCGTGTGCCGGGGGTCCTACTCGGCGGCTAGCGGATAGGCAGCGCGGGGGGCTTCGCTGGTGAGCGCGGTGACAAGGGCGGCAAGCGTGCCCTGCAATGCGGCAAGGCCGGGGCCCGGCCCATCCAGCACCGCGTCGAGGTAGAGCGTGCGGTCTACCTCGACCTGCAATGCATAGAGATCCTGCGCAGGCAGGCCGTGCCGTTCGATCATATGGCCCCCTGCATAGGGATGGTTTTGCGCCACGGCGATGCCGCGCCCGGCCAGCACATCGGCGGCCAGAGTCATCAGGCGCGCCGACGCCGCGCGACCGAAGCGGTCGCCCAGCACTATGGCAGGCGCGTTCTGCCCCGCAGCGGGTGGCGGCAGCGGCGGCATGGAATGAAGGTCGATCAATATGGCGTGGCCATGGGTTTCCCGCGCCTCCCGCATCAGCGCGGCGAGCGCGGCGTGATAGGGCCGGTGAATCAGTGCGATGCGCCGCTGAACCTCCGCCCAGGCGATGGGTCGCCGCCATAGTTCATAAGCGCCGGGCAGCCGCCGGGGGATGAGGCCCAACCCTCCCCGCAATTTTGCGCTGGCCTGAAGCGGCACTTCGCGGGGCAGTCCGGTGACCATCGCAGGATCAATCTCCCGCTCATGCCGGTTAAGGTCGATAAGGGCGCGGGGCGCGCGGGCTATGATCACGGCATGGTCCTGGCCCACCAGCGGATGGGCGAGCAGATCGGCCCAGCGATCCTCCAGCCGTTCCAGCACCCGCGGTTCCACGCGCGCCGATGCCAGCAGCGTGTCGTCATAATCGCGCCCGGCGTGCGGCACGGAGATCACGACCGGCGCGATCAGGCGGTCGGGCCGGTACAGGTCATAGGCAATCGTGGATTGGGCCGGGGGGCGCGTTGCGATATGGGTCAAATCAGCTCCCTTCATCCGCGCGGCAAAAATGGTTACCCGGCTGGATAATGTTTGTGTCTTGTCGCATATAGGAACTGCAAGCGCCATCCGCGACGGGTGGGACATGGGGCAGGCCGTGACCGGCCAGAGGCGAGACTGACGCAGCGATGGTTCGAATTCTGCTGGCCGAAGACGATGATAGCATGCGCGCCTATCTTTCGCGCGCGCTGGAGCGCACCGGCTATGAGGTCGTTGCCGTCGCGAACGGCGCGGACGCCGTGCCGCTGATCAGCAGTGATCAGTTCGACCTGCTGCTGACCGACATCGTCATGCCGGAAATGGACGGGATCGAACTGGCCCAGCATGCGGCCACCGCCGCGCCCGGCATGCGGATCATGTTCATTACCGGCTTTGCCGCCGTGACGTTGAAGGCGGGCAAGGCAGTGCCGCAGGCCAAGGTGCTGTCCAAGCCGTTCCACCTGCGCGACCTGGTGCTGGAAATCGAACGCATATTCGGCAGCGCGACGATGAGCGAGCTGAGCTGAACCGATCAGTCGGGGACGACTTCCTCCATATCGGGCGTAGGATCGAGCGGCAGGCCAGCCATGGCGGCGGTGAACCGGTCCCTGTCCAGCCCCTTTTCCCACACCGATACGACAACCGTCGCCACCGCATTGCCGATGAAGTTGGTCAGGCTGCGGCATTCGCTCATGAAACGGTCGATGCCCAGGATCAGCGTCATGCCCGCGACCGGCACTGTGGGGACGATCGACAAAGTGGCGGCCAGGGTGATGAAGCCCGCCCCGGTCACGCCCGCCGCGCCCTTGCTGGACAACATCGCCACCAGCAGCAACAGCAGTTGATCGCCAAGGCTAAGGTCCACATTGGTCGCCTGGGCGATGAACAGGGCGGCCAGCGTCATATAGATGTTGGTGCCGTCCAGGTTGAAGCTGTAGCCGGTGGGCACGACCAGCCCGACCACCGACTTGCGGCAACCGGCCCGCTCCATCTTTTCAATGAGGCTGGGCAGCGCGGCTTCGGACGATGACGTGCCCAGCACCAGCAGCAGCTCTGCCTTAAGGTAGCGGATGAGGTGCAGGATGTTGAAACCCGCGAACCGGGCGACGACGCCCAGCACAAGAAGGACGAACAGCAACGAGGTGAGATAGAAGGTCGCCACCAGCCCGGCCAGATTGGCGAGCGCGCCGATGCCATATTTGCCGATGGTGAAGGCCATCGCGCCCAACGCGCCAATGGGGGCGACCTTCATGAGGATGAAGACCAGCTTGAAAATGGCATGGCTAGCCGAATCGAGCACATGCAACAGCGGGTCGGCCTTTTCCCCGATCAGCGTCAGCGCGATGCCGAACAGGATCGCGACGAACAGCACCTGCAGGATATTATGCCCGTCGGCGACTGCGGAAATCAGCGTGTCGGGGATGACGTCCATCAGGAAGCCCGTCAGCGTGCGGGCATGGGCCTGCTGCTGATATTCCGCGATCTTGCCCGCGTCGAGCGTCGCCGGATCTATGTTGAGGCCCGCTCCGGGCTGCACGATATTGGCGACCAGCAGCCCCACGATCAGCGCCAGCGTCGAAAAGGTGAGGAAATAAGCAAAGGCCTTCGCCGCGACCCGGCCGATCGCGCCCACTTCCTTCATGCCCGCTATGCCGGTGACGATGGTCAGGAAGATGACCGGCGCGATGATCATCTTCACCAGTTTGATGAAGGCGTCGCCCAACGGCTGGAGCGCCACCCCCACATGGGGCCAGAAATGGCCGATGAGCACGCCCAGCGTGATGGCGACCAGCACCTGGACATAGAGCTGCCGATGGAATGGTAGGCGCGGCGTGGTCTGAATCGGCGCGGTGGTCGATGGCATCATGGCTGCGTGCGCCCCCTTTTGGCCGCAACATATGGGCCGACGATGGCCTGTCCAGAAGTTTAGCGCGAGGCATGCAATTTCAGGCTTGCGCCACCCCCCACCCCCCGCTATTGGCCCAACTCCCGTGGGCGTGTAGCTCAGTGGTAGAGCACTGTGTTGACATCGCAGGGGTCGCAAGTTCAATCCTTGCCACGCCCACCATCGAAAACCCCGTCAGGCCTGGCGCCTGGCGGGGTTTTTGTTTGCCTGGATCGGACGGCAGACCAAGCCTTGCCCACGACTTTTCTGGGCAAATTCTGGGCATGCAAGCGCCGGGCGAACCCAGCGAAATCCCGATTCGTTCGTGCATCGCAGACCAGCTTGTGCAGAGCGCAATCAGGAAGGGGCTAGAGCATCGTGCGCAAAAGTGGGAACCGGTTTTGCGCTTAAAAGGATGCGATAACAAAAAACTAGAGCGCGCGACCTGCGTCCGATTAAACGCAGCGCGATCTAGTATGTTTGTCCCGGCATTTGATGGTGCGGGATGGTGGCCTGCAGGGCGTAGAGGCGGTCGTCGAGCGGCAGGCAAAACCAGAAAGCAGAAAGCAGAAAGCCCCATCTGACCACCAATGAAATCCAAAACATGACCTTCGGGCGGGTCCGTTCCGGGTGGAAAACCGGGACCACTTCCCAGCGGCAATCAACAGTCATCCCGCACTAAGTGGAGAGTTTCAACGGCCCGATGCGTGACGAAAGCACAAGTGGGAGGAGACAAGCTCTACTCAACCAGCAGGTCCACTGCCCTCGCCAATTGTTCGTCGAGGTGGGCGAGCAGACTGCTCCACCCATGCATATCGACCAGATCGCCGGGGCCGTCGGATATGCCGCGCAGGCCCATCAGTGGCACGCCGAACCGCTGGCACGCGCGGGCGATGGCGAATGTTTCCATGTCGACCATGTCGGCGTCGATCAGCGCGTAATCATCGCCACCCACGATATTTGCGCCGGTCGACAGTCGCGCCGTTGGCAACGGTAGTGGCGCGTGGAGCGGGATGTCGACGGGATGGTCGGTGAAGGGGGTTACGCCCCTGGCAAAGCCTAACCGCGAAGCATCCATGTCTCGCCACGATACGGTTGAAACCTGATAGACCTGCCCCAACGCGCAGCGGCGGGACCCCGCCGATCCCAGCGAGACGACCAGGTCGGGCAGTTCCCCGCCCTCGTTCATGCGGTGCAGTACCAAGCTAGTGGCGATCGCCGCTTCCACAGGGCCGACGCCGATCAGCGCGGGGGTGATGCGTTGGCGTAGATGGGGACCATATTCATCCTCCACCGCCATGAGGAAGAGGACGCGCTGTCCTGCGAAGCTGGAGCAACTGGCTTTGGGCGACGGGCCGGGCATGTCGTCGGTCAATGCCCGTCGAAAGCAATGATGGCAGAGGCAGAGACGCCGTCGGCCTTCAACGCGGCCATGCCGCCAAGGTCGGGCAGATCAACGGCAAAGAGCGCCATCAAGACACTGGCCCCCTGCTCTCGCAAAAGCTGCGCCGCTGCCAACGCAGTCCCGCCGGTCGCGATCAGGTCATCCACCAGCACGACCCGCGCACCGGCCGGTATCTGTCCTTCATGCAGTTCAAGCCGGTCGGCGCCATATTCGAGCACATAATCGATGCCGACCGTCTTGCCCGGTAGCTTGCCCGCCTTGCGCACCGGCACGAAGCCTGCCCCAATCGCGTGGGCAAGCGCCGCGCCCAGGATGAACCCGCGCGCTTCGATACCCACGATGAATTGGGGATCGAGCGGTTGGGCAATTCGCGCCATCCGCCCGACAAGGTCGGCAAAGCCATGCGCGTCAGCGAGCAGGGTCGTGACATCCCGAAACTGGATTCCGGGTTTGGGAAAGTCGGGGATGGTGCGGACCAAAGCCGCCAGTTCGTCAGCTTTCATAATATCCCACGAAAAAGGGCCCGGATCCCGTCAAGAATCCGTGCCCCTTTTTCTTGCACCACTTGGCGCCCAGCCGTCAGGCAGCCTTTTTCTTGTCCGCCCAGATATTCTGGTAGGACATATAGGCCAGAGCCGTGGCGATCAGCAGGAAGACGATGGTCGCCAGACCCGCCCGGCGGCGGTTTTCCAGCTTCGGTTCGGCGGTCCAGGTCAGGAACGCGGCCACATCCTTCGACATCTGATCGACCGATGCCTTAGTCCCGTCGCCATAGGTCACCTGGCCATCAGCCGTCAGCGGCGGCGCCATCGCGAGGTTCAGGTTGGGGAAATAGGGGTTGTAGTGCAGACCTTCGGGCGTTTTGGCGTCCGGGAAATGCTTGATCAGTTCGGCAGGCTGGTTCTGATAGCCCGTCAGCAGCGAATAGACATAAGCGGTGCCGTCGTGACGTGCCTTGGTCATCAGCGACAGATCAGGCGGGATCGCGTTGTTGTTCGCCGCCGCCGCCGCGACATTGTTCGCGAAGGGCTTGGGGAAATAATCCGCCGGAACCGGCTCACGCGACGACATTTCGCCCGTCTTGGGATCGACATCAGGCGTCTTGATCGCCCACTGCTTGGCGATCGCCTTGATCTCCGCTTCATTATAGCCAATGCCGGCGAGATCGCGGAAGGCCACGAACTTCAGGCTGTGGCAGGCCGAGCAGACTTCCTTGAAAACCTGGAAGCCGCGCTGCAGCTGCGCCCGGTCGAACTTGCCCAACGGACCGTCGAACGAGAATTCCGCATCCTTGGGATGTTTGTGGAACTCATGCTCGACCGTCTTGGCGGGCGGCTCGGAGACATATGCCACCGCGCCGACCAGGAAGGAGATCAGCAGCCAGCCAGCAAAGAAGAGGCCGACGAGGAATGCGCCGATGCGAACCATGTTACTCTTATCCCCCTCTTAACCGGCGTTCGAAGGCTGCGGATCTGCGCCCATGCCGGGAAGCGCGTCCTGTTCGCCCTTGATATTATGGCGGTTGAGCACGGATTCAGTGATCGAGCCCGGCAGCGGCAACGGCCGTTCAAAGCGCGAGATCAACGGCAGGATGATCAGGAAGTGCGCGAAATAATAAGCCGAGGCGATCTGCGAGATCATCACATAGGGTTCTTCCGCCGGAGCACCGCCGCAATAGCCCAGGACGAGAACGTCCGCGATCAGGATCCACCAGAACTTCTTGAACGTCGGGCGATAGTTGCCCGAACGCACCGGCGACGTATCAAGCCAGGGCAGGAAGAAGAGCAGCAGGATCGATGCGAACATCGCCAGCACGCCCAGCAGCTTGGCTGGAATGAAGAAGAAGTCGACGGTGAAGGCACGCAGGATCGCGTAGAAGGGCCAGAAATACCATTCAGGGACGATGTGCGCAGGCGTCGAAAGCGGGTTTGCTTCGATATAGTTGTCCGCATGGCCCAGATAGTTGGGCGCGAAGAACAGCAGGATCGAGAAAAGGATCAGGAACACGCCAGCGCCAAAGCCATCCTTCGCCGTGTAATAGGGATGGAACGGCACGGTGTCCTGCGGACCTTTGACTTCCACGCCCGTCGGGTTCGACGAACCGGGAATGTGCAGCGCCCAGATGTGCAGGATGATGACCGCAGCGATCACGAACGGCAGCAGGAAGTGCAGCGAGAAGAAGCGGTTCAAGGAGGCATTGCCTGGAGCAAAGCCGCCAAGCAGCCAGGTCTGGATCGGTTCACCCACGATCGGGATCGCGCCGAACAGGCCCGTAATCACCTTCGCGCCCCAATAGGACATCTGTCCCCAGGGAAGCACGTAACCCATGAACGCGGTCGCCATCATCAGAAGGAAGATGACCAGGCCAAGCAGCCAGACCATTTCGCGAGGCGCCTTGTAGGAGCCGTAGAAAAGGCCGCGGAAGATGTGAAGATAAACGACGATGAAGAAGAAGCTGGCGCCGTTGGCATGCGCATAACGCATCAGCCAGCCCGCATTTACGTCGCGCATCGTCTGTTCGATGCTGCCGAAAGCGACCAGCGTGTTGGCGCCATAATGCATTGCCATGATCACGCCGGTGACGATCTGGATCATCAGCGCGAGACCCGCGAGGACGCCGAAGTTCCAGAAATAATTGAGGTTGCGCGGCACCGGGTAACCGGCGCCAACCGCGTTGTAGACGAAGCGCGGAAGCGGCAGCTTCTCGTCAATCCACTGCGTCAGTGGGTGCTTTGGCGTGTAATGCTCAGCCCAGGGAAAGCTCATGGTTTCTTACCTCAGCCTACAAGAATGGCAGTGTCGGAAGTGAAGGCGAACTTCGGCACTTCCAGATTCTTGGGCGCGGGGCCCTTACGGATACGGGCCGCCGTGTCATAGTGCGAACCATGGCAGGGGCAGAAATAACCGCCGAACTCGCCCTTGTTCTCACCTTCGCCAGCGCCGAGCGGCACGCAGCCCAGATGGGTGCAGACGCCCATGGTAACGAGCCACTGCTTCTTGCCGTCGACGGTGCGTTCCGCCAGGGTCTGCGGGTCGCGCAGTCCACCAGCATCGACCTTGTCGGCTTCCGCTATTTCCTTTTCCGTCAGGTGGCGCACGAACAGCGGTTGCGCGCGGAACGTGGTCTTGACCGCTTGTCCCGGCTGGATCGCCGACAAGTCGACCTCCGTCGAAGCGAGCGCCAGCACGTCCGCGCTGGGGTTCATCTGATCGATCAGCGGGATGACGACGGCAACCGCCCCCACACCTGCAAAACTGACCGCGGCAATGTTGATGAAGTCGCGGCGGCGCACTCCATCTTCGCCAGCTAAACCTTGGCTATCCGTATGTTCAACGCTCGCCATGCATATCAACCCTTGCAAAGACGTCCCTGTCACCCACCACATTGCCGTTGCCGGCTATGATTATCAGGAAAAGGCACCCATGGTAACGGGCCCCGCCTTCCCCCTGGCGTGGTTCGCGGGCCTGATAGCCGCAGGATGCCGTCTTTGCCAACAGCAATTTGGCCAAGCCTATGACAATTTGCCCTGCTGCATTATGGGCGGGGCATGCGTATTGCCCTTTATCAACCCGAAATTGCCGGAAATGTCGGCGCGATATTGCGCCTGGCAGCCTGCTTTTCCGTGCCTGTGGACATCATCATGCCGACCGGATTCGCCTTTTCCGACGCACGACTGAAACGGGCCGCCATGGACTATGGCGCGGCGGCGGAAGTGACTCGCCACGCCAATTTCGAGGCTTTTGACGAAGAGCGCCGCGCCAGGGGGCGCCGCCTGGTGTTGATGAGCAGCCACGCGTCCGAGCCGCTGCCCAGCATGCGGTTCCAGCCCGACGACGTGTTGTTGATGGGGTCGGAAGGCGCGGGCGTGCCGGACGCGGTGCGCGATCTGGCCGATGTGCGCGTGCGCATTCCGATGGCGCCGGGCTTTCGGTCCTTGAATATCGCCGTTTCCACGGGCATCGCGGTTGCCGAAGCCCTTCGCCAGACTGGACAGTTTCCGCAATGACCATCATCCTTGATCACCAGCAGCAGGCCGCACGCGACTGGTTCGAATCACTGCGCACGCGCATCTGCGCCGAGTTCGAGGCGATCGAGCGGGAAGCGGGAAGCGATGCGTCCTTCACATTCACGCCATGGGACCGGGAAGCGCCGGGCCTGACGCCGGGCGAAGGCGGCGGCGGCGTTCGTGGCGTCATGAAGGGCAAGATTTTCGAGAAGGTCGGCGTCAACGTATCGACAGTATCGGGCGAATTCGCGCCGGATTTTGCCAGGACCATCCATGGCGCGGATGAAAATCCGGCCTTTTTCGCCACGGGAATCAGCCTGGTCGCTCATATGGCCAATCCGCATGTCCCCGCGGTGCATATGAACACACGTTACCTGCGCACCGCCAAAAGCTGGTTCGGGGGGGGCGCGGACCTTAATCCGCCGCTGCCGCGCGACGACGATACGGGCGAGTTCCATGCCGTGCTGAAAGCGGCCTGCGACGCGCATGATCCCGACTATTATCCCCGGTTCAAAGCGTGGGCGGACGATTATTTCTACATCCCCCATCGGCAGGTCCATCGCGGGGTGGGCGGCATATTCTACGACCATCTGGAGGGGGAGTTCGATGCGGGCTTCGCTTTCACGCGCGCGGTGGGCGACGCATTTCTGGCGGCATTCCCGCCCATCGTGCGCCGCAGGATGCACGACAGCTGGTCGGAAGCGGATTATCGCCAGATGCTGGAGTGGCGCGGTCGCTACGCCGAATTCAACCTGGTGCACGACCGGGGCACGTTGTTCGGGTTGAAGACCGGCGGCAATGTCGATGCGATCCTGATGAGCCTGCCGCCGATGGCCAGCTGGAGCTGACATCCATGCCGCTGACACCCGTCGCAAATGATCAGATCGCGACGATCGTGACTCATCTGGAAATGCGGGCAAGGCCGATGCCCGCGCCGATCCCGCCCGCGCCGCTGCGCCTCAAGCCCTGGAAGGCGCCGCCAGCCGACGCCTATCGCGCGCTGTTTCGCCGGGTGGGTGAGCAGTGGCTGTGGTTTTCACGGCTGGCGATGAGCGATACGGAACTGGCGGCCATCCTCCATGATCCTGCGGTGGAGGTCTATGCCGTCACCGACCCTCGCGGGGTGGAGGTGGGTTTGCTGGAACTGGATTTCCGCGCAATGCCCGATTGCGAGTTGGGTTTCATCGGCCTTATCCCCGAACTGGCCGGCAAGGGTTTAGGCAGATGGCTGATGGCGCAGGCCAAGTCGCTGGCCTGGCGCAAGGGCGTCGAGCGTTTCTGGGTGCATAGTTGCACGTTGGACAGCCCGGCGGCCCTGCCCTTTTACATGAAGTCAGGCTTTGTGCCGTTCGCGCGGGAGATCGAAACCTTCGCCGATCCGCGACTAGCAGGATATCTGCGGCCCGACGCCGCGCCGCACGTGCCTATGCTGGGTCAGGCCCCTTCGGCCTGACGGTAAAGGCGGGCGAGCATCACCAGCATATAGACCTGCAACAGGGTCGACACCGCCGCAGCGGCGATGCCGCCCGACAGCCGCGCAGCTTCCGGGCCGCCGACCAATCCGCCGATCACGCCGAAGATTGCCTGCGCGGCGGAACCCACGATGGCCGACAGCAGGGTGAGGATGAGGATGAAGCCCAGCAGTCGCCAGAAATGACCGCGGGTCAAGGCCCAGCTATGGCGGAGCGAGGCCATCACCCCCGCATCGCCGTCGATCACCACCGGGTTAAGCAGCAGCAGCCGCACGCTGACGAACAGCATCATGCCGCCAACCGCGACGCCCAACAGCGTTGCGAGCGCGGCGGCCAACGGCTTTGCCACCAGCGACAGTACGACCACCACAATGGCGGCCACGGTGATCGCCGCACCCAGCAGGCCGACGACCAACAATGCGGTGCCGAGCAGAACGGGCAGGCGCGCGAGGCTGAGCCGCAGCGCTTCCTGCACGCTGATGCCGGGGCGCAGGGCGAGCGCGAACAGGGTCAGGGACCCGAACCAGATAAGTATGACGCCCAGCAGCACCGCCAGCCAGAAGCTGACTGGGACATCGGGAAACGCGTCTTTCATGGTCCAGCTGGCGAGTTCGGGCGGTGTCATTTCCTGAACGATCAGGCCGGGCAGCGCGACGAAGAGCAGCGCAACCGGGAACAGCAGGCTGCGTTCGCGCGCGACGAAGGCCACTGTTTCTTCCCATGCCTTGCCAATCGACATCACTGCCATATCTTCATGCCCTGTTCTTCACCGGAAAATCGGGGAGGAGACTTGATCGCTCGCTTCGCCCAAGTCAAGGAAACGCCATGGCATCGCCCCCTCCCCACGCCGCTGCATCAGACGCGACCGACATTGAATGGCGGATGGACCGCGATCTGGTCGATTATCCCGTGGCGCTACGCGACATGGAAGAGCGGGCGGCGGCGATCTTCGCCGGTGAAGCGAGCGAGCGCGTCTGGCTGCTGGAGCATCCGCCGCTTTACACGGCGGGGACGAGCGCCAACCCGGCGGAACTGATCGATCCGCGTTTTCCGGTTCATGATGCGGGGCGCGGCGGGCGCTATACCTATCACGGGCCGGGACAGAGAATCGGCTATCTCAACATCGACCTGCGCGATCGCGGCAGGGATGTGCGCAACTTCGTCCATCATCTGGAGGGATGGATGATCGACGCGCTGGACGAGCTTGGCATCGCAGCGCGGCGGGCCGAAGGACGGATCGGCATATGGACGGATGACGCCCAGGGCCGCGAAGCCAAGATCGGCGCGTTGGGCATCCGGGTGCGGCGCTGGGTCACGCTGCACGGATTTTCGATCAACGTCGATCCCGACCTGTCGCATTTCGGAGGCATCGTGCCGTGCGGGCTGGCCGAATATCCGGTGACCAGCATCGCCGCATTGGGCAAGCCCGCATCCATGGCGGCGCTGGATGCGGCGTTAAGGGCGCATTTCCCCACCTTTATCAGCCGACTGCGCCGCTGTGGCGCGGGGGTTGAGCAATGTGGTGACGGCGGCTAGGGTCTGCGCCTTCGCCAGGTGGGGGGCCGCCGGGCGCGATATGCTTTAGGAGACCTGGATGCGCGGGGACGCAACGACCATCTTGACTGCTTTACTGCTGGGCGGATGCACGATGCTGACGGCATGCGGCGGGGAAGAGAAGAGCAGCAACACGGTGCAGATGAAGGATCTGGAAGTCGTGGACGGCACGACGACCGACGCGATGACCGACCTGGACGGCGTGCAGAGCGATGCTCCGTCGCCCGTATCGTCTACCGCGCCAGCCGCCAATGCCGCCGCTGCCGCCGACAGGCAAGAACCCGCGGCCAACACGGCGCAGGCGGATACGGAGCTTTTGTCGGATCAATAATATCGCAGCGGCGTTCAGGCGCGATATAGGCGCGCGCCTGCAGACACCAGAATATGGGACACGGGCCGCGCGGGCCGGTGGTTCCGACCAAAAGGGGAAGTCATGACATCTCGTTCCACATTGCGGCGTATCGGTTCGGCTCTGGCCCTGTCCGCCGCGACGATGATTGCACAACCGGCGGCAGCGCAGTTTTTCTGGTCCCCGCCTGACTTTTCCGCCCCCGCGCTGACGGACGCCACGGCGGCCACGGCGCTGGGCCTGCCGGGCGCGACGGCGGATGAAATCCGTGCGGGTCTGGTGTGGAACCTGCGGGCAGCGCTCAACGTCGCGGCGCTCCAGTGCCAGTTCGAACCGACGCTGCTGTCGATCAGCAACTATAATGCGATGATCGCGCACCACGACCGAGAAATGGACTCGGCGCAGGCGACCCTGCTGGGTTATTTCCTGCGGACCGTCGGCAAGGGCAAGCCGGGACAGGCCGCGTCGGACCGATATGGCACGCGCATCTATTCAGGCTATTCAACCGTACAGGCGCAGCGCGGTTTTTGTCAGGCCGCAGCAGAGGTTGGGCGGCAGGCGATATTCGCCGACCGCGGCGCATTGCACGAAGTCGCGCGCACCGGACTGGCTTCGATCAAGAAGTCGCTGGTCCTGGCGGGTGAGCAATTTTATGGCGACCCCGGCCGCAGCTATTCGTTGAAGCTGCCGTCGCAGGACAAGAAATGCTGGAAGAAGAACCAGCTGCGTCCCAATTGCCAGGTTACCTACAATCAGCAGATCGGGGCGCAGTAAGGCACCGATCACGGCCCGGCTGGCCGCCAGCCTTTAGCGCAGACCCAGATATTTGTGGGTTTGCAGGCTGAGCCGCCAGCGGGGTCGCTCCATCACCAGGTCCATGGCGGCCTGCACATTGGCGGCCGCGTTGGGATCGTCGAGCGGCTGGACCAGCAGATGGTCGAAAGCCCAGTCCTCCATTGCTTCGACATCGGCCAGGCTATGGCCAAGGCCGGGTTGAGGCCAGACCAGCTTCAATTCATTACCGGCGCGTTGCACGACGTCGCTTCCCGCCTTCGGACTGATGCACACCCAGTCGATCGCCGGATGCGCCGGAATCGTGCCGTTGCTTTCGATTGCGATGGTGAAAGCCCGCGCATGCAGCGCATCGATAAGGGCGTCATCGATCTGGAGCATGGGTTCGCCGCCGGTAATGACGATATAGCGCCCCTCCCCGCCTGTGCCCCAAAAGGCCAGGGCCGCGTCGGCGAGCGCGGCGGCATCGGCAAATTTGCCGCCGCCATCACCATCGGTGCCGACAAAGTCCGTGTCGCAAAACTGGCAAACCGCCTTGCGCCGATCCTCTTCCCGACCAGTCCACAGGTTGCACCCGGCGAACCGGAGGAAGACGGCGCGGCGGCCGCTGTGCACGCCTTCGCCCTGCAACGTCAGAAACATTTCCTTGACGGCGTAGGTCATCGGGTCAGGGCTTTGCGGCGTAATCGGTAGGATCGGGCAGGCCCGCTTCCTCAAAACCCTTCGACCGCAGTCGGCAGCTGTCGCACAGCCCGCAATGCCGATTGCCGGGCGCTGGATCATAACAGGACCAGCTCAACCCCGCGTCCAGGCCCAGCCGCTGAGCCTCCCGCACGATGTCGGCCTTGCTCATATGCTGGAGCGGTGCGTTGATGCGCAGCGGGCGCCCTTCCACGCCTGCTTTGGTCGCCAGGGTCGCCATCTTCTGAAAGGCGTCGATAAATTCGGGGCGGCAGTCGGGATAGCCCGAATAATCGAGCGCGTTGACGCCGATGAAGATATCACTGGCGCCCGAAACCTCTGCCAGGCCCAGCGTGAGCGACAGGAATATCGTGTTGCGCGCCGGGACATAGGTGATCGGGATGCTGGACCCCACGCCGCCTTTGGGAACTTCCAGGTCAGCGGTCAGCGCGGAACCGCCAAAGGCGGTGAGGTCGAGCGGCAGGACGATATGAGACATGGCGTTGAGCGCCGCCGCAACCTTCGCCGCGGCCTGAAGTTCGACGCGATGACGCTGATTATAATCGATAGTGAGCGCAAGCACATGATAGCCAGCTTCGCGCGCGAGCCCGCCCGCGACCATGGAGTCCAGTCCGCCCGAAAGCAGGACGACAGCGAATTTTCCCTTATTGGCAACCATGTCCCCGCGCTAACAACCCGCGCCGCACTGTGCAAGCGATCAGCGGCAGGCGCCAATCCGCCGCGCTTCCATATCGACCGCGAAGGGCGCGCCATTGGCAATGCCCTGCGAACGGACCTGTGCCAGCCGAGGGGTTTCGACGCGAAGGTCGGTCCGACCGCTGCCCGCGCCACCGCAATCATAGCTGACGGAAAGGCGCGTCGCGCTTTGTTCAAGCGTCAGCTGTTTGCAAGTGGCGCGCGGATGACGGAGTTGAACCAACTGGCGCAAGTGGGAAAGGCAGAGCTTTCGCGGGCTGTCGCTTTCGCGCTCGCTGCCCCTTTCCCGCAATTCCCATTCGCCCGGCTCCACGCTGACAGCCGTCGGAGCATGCAGCGCCAGTGCGATGGCAGGCGACGCCAGGACCAGCATCGCAAATGCGCATGTCGTGGCGCGCAGACCGGTTGTCATTCCTTAGCCCCCATCATCAGCGAAGCGCACTGGGTCCGCCGGAGCATCATCCGGCATTGCGCCATGATGCACCCGAAATGCGGCCATTTGATGCGCAGCCCCCGCTGACGCAGCAACCCCCTGCAAAATCGCCCGAACTTGGTGTCAGCCTTCCGCGAAACTGTCCAGCAAAACCGGGAATAGCCGCGAACAGAAGGCGCAATCGACCCCGATCACGCCATTATCATCCGCCATTTCCTGGCGCTCACTGGCGGGGAATCGGCCTATGACACTGCGAATATGGTCGATGTCGCAACGACATCCCTTGGTCAGTTCCACCGGGTCAGTGACGCGCACTACATCTTCTTCGTGGAACAGCCGCCACACGATGTCGGTCAAAGGCAGCGCCGGATCCGTCAGTTCCCCGTCTTGCAGCGTCACGGCAAGGGCCTGCACATGTTCCCATTCGGGGTGGTCGTGGCGGGTGTGCAGCCGATCCCGCCCCACCTCGCCTTCCGGCAGATGCTGGAGCAGCATGCCAGCGGCCAGGCACCCCTCGCCCGCTTCATGCCGGGTCGCGATATGCACGACGCTGGGGATTTGTTCAGACTGGAAGAAATAATGTTCCGCCGCGCTGGCCAGCGAATCGCCATCCAACGGCACAATGCCCTGATAGCGTTCACCCGTTACCGCCTGGTCGAAGGTGATGGCCAGATAGCCCTTGCCGAACAGGCCGAACAGCGTCGGGTCAGGGCCGAGTTCCGCCAGGCGATCCGCGTCGAACTTGGCGTAGCCACGCACTTCGCCGCCCTTATAGTCGGCGACGAGCAGGCTGACGACGCCGCTTTCGGTCTGCGCCTGCAGGGTGAGCTGGCCGCCTGCATCCTTGAGCGTGGTGCCCAGCAACGCGGCCAGCACCAGCGCGGAGGCGAGCAGCCGTTCGATCGCCGGAGGATAGGCGTGCGCGGCAAGCACATCGTCCAGCACCGGCCCCAGCCGCAAGATGCGCCCGCGCGCATGGCGGGACGGAATGGTGAAGCCCAGGGCCTGGTCGATATGGGCGGATGAGGTCAAGGCAAGCTCCGTTTGACCCGCTTTGCAGGCGGGGAATATGCAACGTCCGCTGCTTTAGCGCGCGGTCGGTTCGCTGCTAGATAGGAACATGTCCGGCAAACTCAACCGAGACGGCCGGCGGCCCACAGCAGCACTGACTTTTGCCCATGGATGCGATTTTCCGCCTCATCCCAGATGAGCGACTGTGGCCCGTCAATCACCTCGGGCACCACTTCTTCGCCGCGATGGGCGGGCAGGCAGTGCAGGAAGCGGGCGTCAGGGCGTGCATGCGCCATCAGGGCGGGCGTCACCTGATAGGGCATCATCGCCTTGAGCTTTTCTTCGGCATGCGCCTGGCCCATGGAAATCCATGTGTCGGTGACGAGGACATCCGCGCCCGCGACGGCGGCCACCGGATCGCGAGTCAGGGTGACACGGGCGCCCGCCGCCTGCGCTTCATCGGCAAAGGCGGCGTCCGGTTCATAGCCTTCGGGTACGGCAACCCGGACATCGAACTTCAGCAGACCGGCAGCCTCTATGATCGAATGGAGGACATTATTGCCATCGCCCAGCCAAGCCCATTGGCTGCCCGGCAGCGCCAGGCCATGTTCCACCACGGTCAGCAGGTCCGCCACGATCTGGCAGGGATGGGACAGATCGGTAAGGCCGTTGATCACCGGGACGGTCGCATGGTGCGCCATCTCCTCAATCTTCGCATGGTCGTCGGTGCGGATCATGATCATGTCGCACATGCGGCTGAGCACGCGGGCGGTATCGGCCACGGTTTCGCCCCGGCCCAGCTGGCTGGTCGCGCCATCCAGGATCAGCGACGATCCGCCCAGCTGGCGAATGGCCATGTCGAAGCTGACGCGGGTGCGTGTGGAATTCTTTTCGAAAATCATCGCCAGCGTGTGCCCGGCGAGCGGCGCGTCGGCATCGGCCCGTCCCTTGGGCTGACCCCGGCGCGCGGCCTTGCGATCGATAGCGTCGGTCAGCATCGCGGCGATGGCTTCGCCGCCTGCGTCGGACAGGTTCAGGAAATGTCTGGTCATATTACCCTCATTCTCCTTGCCACCGTTCGTTTCAAGCGTGTCGGAATGCGCTGTGTTCCGCTTGTCGACTTGGCTCGAAGCGAACGGGGGGAGTTGCTGGTCGAATGGCTGGTTTCAGGCCGCCTCGGCCGTGCCGAAGCTGCGCGCGCCAGCCGACAGTTTTTCGATGCACTCGGCGATATGGCTTTCATCGATCACCAGCGGCGGCAGGATGCGCACGACATTCTGCCCCGCCGAAACAGTCAGCAGGCCATGATGATCGCGCAGATGCGCCACGAAATTGCGAGCGTCGTGGCTGTCCTTGAGCTTGACGCCCAGCATCAGGCCCATGCCGCGCACATCTTCGAACATGTCATGGTTGGGGATCAGCTGTTCGAGCGCCGAACGCAGCCGCGAACCCATCGCCTTTACATGGTCAAGGAAACCGTCGCCCAGCACTTCATCCAGCACCGCCATGCCGACCGCCATGGCAAGCGGATTGCCGCCATAGGTGGAGCCGTGGGTGCCGAAAACCATGCCTTTGGCCGCTTCTTCGGTTGCGAGGCAAGCGCCCAACGGGAAGCCCGCGCCGATGCCCTTGGCGACCGCCATGATGTCGGGCGTCAGGCCATATTGTTCATGTGCGGAAAAGGTGCCGGTCCGGGCATAGCCGCACTGAACCTCGTCCAGGATCAGAAGCAGCCCCTGTTCATCGCACAGCTTGCGCAGGCCCGACAAAAACGCCTTGGTCGCGGGAGTGACGCCGCCTTCGCCCTGCACCGGTTCCAGCAGGAAGCCCGCCGTGTCGCCATCGACAGCCGCGATGGCCGCTTCCAGATCGTTGAACGGCACCACCGTAAAGCCGGGAAGCAAGGGTTCGAACCCATCGCGCATCTTGGGCTGGCTGGTCGCGGAAATCGTACCCAGCGTCCGCCCATGGAAAGCGTTGTCGAACGCGATGATCCGGTGCCGGTTCGGCTGCCCGTTGACATAGTGATAGCGGCGCGCGGTCTTGATCGCGCACTCCACCGCTTCCGCGCCCGAATTGGTGAAGAAAACCGTGTCGGCAAAGGTCGTGTCGACCAGGCGCTGAGCGAACTTTTCCCCCAGCGGCATGCCATAGAGGTTGGATGTGTGCATCAGCGTCGCGGCCTGATCGGCAATCGCTTTCACCAGCCGGGGATGACCGTGGCCAAGGATATTGACCGCGATGCCGCTGGCGAAGTCGAGATAACGCTCGCCACGCTCGCCGATCAGATAGCAACCCTCGCCTCGCACCGGGCGGACGTCGCACCGGGGGTAAACGGGCATGAGCGGCGTGATCGACATGAGGCCCTCCCTTGGCTGGGCTGATACAAAAAAGTCCAAAACGCAAAAAGGCGGCCCCCGCCGGGCCGCCCTATGCGAGCAATGCCTATAACCAAGCCGCCAGAGCGGTGCAAGTCTTGCTAAAGCGCCCTCAGCCGATCTGGCCCCACGCGTCGGCGATCTCCGCAATCATGTCGCGCGCCTGTTCGACCGGCTGGGGATCGCGCTCCTTTGCGCTGACCAGCAGAAGGCGGCGCGCTTCCCGGTAGATCTGGGCGAGGCCCATGGCGACATCGCCGCCGCGATCAAAATCCAGGCTGGATTCCAGCGCGATCAGGATCGACATGGCGCGCGCCTGCTTGTCGGACACTTTGAGCCGATCATTGTTGCGTTCGGCCAGCCCGGTCGCTTCCAGAGCGATCAGCAGTTCGTCGAACAGCACCTTGACCAGTGCATGAGGGGTCGCGCCTTCGATGCGGCTGCCCGAATGAACGGCCGCATAGCCGCGCGCCGCGCGATTGCCTGCATAGCCCTGACTATAGAACATGATTGAAGACCCCTGTTATCAATTGTCGCTCTTGTTCCACATGGCGACCTGTTGTTCGAGATAGCTCTGCGTGGCCTTGAGCGCGGAAAGGCGCTTGTCCATCGCACTATAAACCTTTGAAAGCTGTTCCTGATAATCAGTCATCTGTTCGTTCAGCTTTTCCAACTGATCGGCCAACGACTTGCCCAGCTTTTCATATTTGCTTTTGGCCGAGGCCAGCGGACCGTCCTTTTGCAGGATCGCATCGCGCACGCCGTCCATCAGTCCGGCGAGACCCGGCGTCGTGGCCGACTTGACGGTCGGATTGAGCATCTGGGTGATCGCGGCAGCGTCGGCAGACAGTGCCTTGTCCAACACAGCCGTATCCAGCTTGAGCGTGCCGTCCCGGTTCGTGCTGACGCCGATGGACGACAGGGTGGCGTAGGTTCCCGTAGGCGTCAGCACCGCTGAGGTCATCTGCGAAAGCTGGCGCTTCATGTCACGGATCGACGTTTCGCCGTTGAGCACGCCCGCGCTGGACGAATCCGCGCCGGTCGAAGTCGCGGTGTTCAGCGCCTTCATCAACGTGTTGTAGGCGTCCACGAACTCAACCATCAGGTCGCGCATGGTCGTGGTGGGTTCGGTCGTGGCCAGGGTGACACTGGTGCCGGGCGCGGCCTTGTTCAGGTCGATGCGCAGATTGGCGATCGCTGTGTCGATCGTGTTGCTGCTATAATATTGTTCGACCCCATCCAGGCGGATGATCGAATCCTGCGCCTGAACCTCGCGCGTCATGCCCCCAGCCGCTCCGTCCCAAGTGAAGGCGTCGAGCGCAGTGTTGGCCGATGTGTTGGTGAAGGTGAAGCTGTTCGCCGCCCCGGTCGCGCCCTTCATGACCAGGCGCGTGCCCTGATTGTCGGTGATCACGCTGGCGGTTACGCCGGTGCCCGCCGCGTTGATCGCGTCGGCCAGGTCAGAATAGGTGGCATTGGCGGCGAGCGTGATGGGAACAGCGGCGGCGCTGCCCACCTGAAGCGAAAAGCTGCCATCGCCGATCACCGTCGCTGCTGTCGCGCCCACGGCTGGAGCGGACGCAATGGTCTGCGCGGCGGCAAGCTGGCGCACCTCCAGCTGGGCAGGCAGGCGTGGCGTGCCGCCGGGCAGAAGGCTGACGGCGGCAATGCTGGGATCATTGGAGGCAGGCGTTCCGGCATAGCCGGTGCCGGCGAGCAGGCTATTGAGCGCGTCCGCAAAGCTGTCCAGGGAACTGGAGGCCGAAGCCAGCGCGGATATGCGCGCATTGTTCAGGCTCTGGCGGTCGGTGATCATCTTCTGCTTGGGATCGCGCGCGGCGCTCACCAGGCTGGAGACCAGTGCCGACGTGTCGATTCCCGAGCCAATGCCCAGAGCCGTCGAAATGCTGCCGCTTACCGAGGTCATCCACCGTCCTTTCAGAAGTGAGAACGGCGATAGGAGAAAGACCTTTAGGAATGATTTTCATTGAGCGCGAAAGTTCGTCCGCAGACGGTCCTTCTCAATATCCTGACGAAAGAATCTGGTCGACCGCTCCGCGCTTCAGATGCGCCTGTGCGGCATGGGCATAGCTGGCCTGCTCCGCGATGCGCTTGCCCAGCATGACAGCGCTTTCAACAGCTTCCTTCGATGCGGGAGGCAGCGGCACCAGGATGATCGGCGTGGGCAACATGGTTTGAATCGCCGCGTCCGCCGCCTCGACCGAAACTTCGCCACCATAGGCCCTGAGGTCCGCCAGAATGTCGGCGACGCGCGCATGCATTTTCGCATATTCGGCCGCGCTGGCGAGATCATCCTCGGAGACTGAAGTCGCCGCGTCGCCCGGCGGATGCTGCCCGCCCTGGCCGTTACCATGCTGCATGGCAGGCCGCTGGTTGGCGGCGATTGACTGGACTGCGGACACGGGCGACGGCGACCGGGGTGAAACCCGATCAACCCGCGTTAGCTCGTTCCGCGACATATATTCGTTCATGACGCACCATCCTAATGCGTCCCCATGAACAGAGTACGGCGATCAATGCCTAAGATTTAGTTCACCCTGAGAATATTTTTCAGAGCTTGCGGCCGTCCGCGTCGAAACGCAGGTCGTCGGGCACATTGATGAAGGGCCGGTCCATCTCGCTCGCCATCCGATTTTCCACGCGGAAGACGAAGGCCAGCACCGTGGCGACGGCCATATACAGCCCTTCGTTGACGATATGGCCGGGCCGCGACGTGAAGTAGATGGCACGAGCAAGATCAGGATATTGCAGCACCGTCACGCCATTCTGGTCCGCCAGATCGCGAATGGCCGCAGCTATGGCGTCGCAACCCTTGGCAACGACGACGGGCGCGGCGTCCTGCCCCGGCTTGTAGCGCAGGGCGACCGCGAAATGGGTGGGATTGGTGATGACGACGCTGGATTCGGCCACGGCCTGACGCGTCGACCCGCTGAGCACTTCGAACTGACGGCGACGGATCTGGCCTTTCAGCTCTGGCGACCCTTCGCTTTCCTTATGTTCGTCCTTGATGTCCTGCTTGCTCATGCCCAGCCGTTTGGACCGCTGCATAATCTGGCTAGGCACGTCGATGCCCGCGATCACGAACAGGCCACCCGCCATGATGAGGCAGGTCATGATGAACATGTTGCCCAGGTCCGACATGGCAGGGGCGATGCCCGCCTTGCCAAGGCCGATGATGGCGGTCAGCCGATCCCAGATCACCCAGACGCCGATCGATCCCAGCAAGCCGACCTTGGCGATCGATTTGAGCAGTTCGATCAGGCCCTGCATGCCGAACATGCGCTTGAGACCGGCGGCGGGGTTGAGTTTCGACGCCTTGGGCGCGAAAGCCCCTGGACGGAAGCCAAGCGAGCCGAGGATCGCAGGACCGGCAATCGCGGCGAGCGTAGTCGCCAGCAATATGCCGCCCACCGGCAGGGCGATGCCGGTCAGCAGGCTCATGCCACGGGCAGCGGGCGCAAAGTCGGTAATGTCCTCTCGCCGGAAACGCAGCGCCTCTATCAGCATTTCCGACAGGGAATCGACAACCGAGGGTCCGGTAATCGCGATCCAGCCGATGCCCGCCATCACCACCAGCGCGGTCGCCAGTTCCTTCGACTGAAGGATGTCGCCCTTCTTGGCGGCGTCCTGCAATTTCTTCGGGGTTGGCTTTTCGGTCTTTTCGCCGCCGCCGTTGCTGTTGCCCGACATCAGCGGCCCTCCGCGATGGACTGGGCCTGATCCAGCCCGGCCTTGAGAGACGCTGTCAGACCTTCACCCATGACGGGCGCGGCGACCGCGAGCAGGATGAGGCCCGCCATCAACGCCACCGGCATACCAACCGCAAAGAGGTTGAGCGAAGGGGCGCTGCGCGCCAGCATGCCCATGACGATTTGAACCAGCACCAGCGCAAAGCCGACCGGCAGTGCGACCGTGACCCCCGCACCCAGTAGCGATCCGCCGAACTGCACGAGGCTCCACACCGCTTCGTTGCTGAGCATCGCGCCGCCGGGGGGCAGCGCCTGATAGCTTTGCACCACGAAGCTGGCGAGCATCAGATGGCCGTCCATGCCCAGCAGCAGGAAGGTGGCGAGGATCGACAGGAAAGTGCCAATCGCCTGCGTCGTCTGGCCAGAGGAAGGATCGACCATCGCAGCGAAGTTCAGGCCCATGGCATTGCCGATCGCCTCCCCAGCGACGAAGGCGGCGGCATAGCCAATCTGGACCGCAAATCCCATGGCAAGGCCCGCGAGCACTTCGCCCGCGACGAGCATGACACCCTGAAAGCTCGCCACACCGTCGGTTGGCAGCTGGATGGTGACACTGTTGAGCGCGGCCATGCCAAGCGCGAGCGAAAGGATGAAGCGCAGCGGCAACGGCACAGCCGGTGCGCCGAACACCGGGGCCGCGATGAACGCCGCGCCGGGCCGGATCATGGCGATGAGCCAGACCCACAGCTGCGTTTCGACGTTCGCGAAGCCCGGCGCGATCATTGGAGGAGGTCCGGGATCCGTTCGAAGATTTCACGGGTAAAGTCGGCGATCAGCACCATGATCGAACCGCCGAACAATGCGAGCATGCCGCCAACGACGATGATCTTGGGAATGAAGCTGAGCGTCTGTTCATTGACCGACGTCGCGGCCTGCACCATGCCGATGAGCACACCAGCGATCAGCGCAGGAATCAGCACCGGCGCGGCGGCCAGGGCCGTAATCCAGAGCGCCTGCTGGGCCAGGCCCATGAAGAAATCGGCATTTTCCATTTTTACGCCGGATCCAGGAAACCGTTCGGGCTGAACTGGTCGAAGCCCTTCACTTCCAGAACAGAAGATAAAGCCTTCGACAGGCTCAGGGTGAACGGAGGATAGGGTCGCTTACCCCTCATGTCGCGAACGACCCCGCCAGGCTGCCCATCGTCAGCGCCCATCCGTCCACCAGCACGAACAGCAAGAGCTTGAACGGCATGGAAATGATGGTCGGTGACAACATCATCATGCCGAGCGCCATTAGCGTGGAGGCGACCACAAGGTCGATGATGAGGAAGGGCAGAAAGATCATGAAACCGATCTGGAACGCGGTCTTGAGTTCCGACGTCACGAAGGCGGGCAGCAGGATGGAAAAGGGAATGTCGGCAGGGGAGCGAAATGCGGGCGCTTCGGCAAGATTGGCGAAAAGCTTAAGGTCGGTTTCGCGCGTCTGCTTCGACATGAAGCCATGCAGAACCTTGGCCGAACGGCCGACGGCTTCCTCTATGCTGATCTGCCCCTTCCCATAGGGGTCGAACGCCTGGGCGTTGATCGTGTCGATCGCCGGGCGCATCACGAACAGCGAGAGAAAGAGCGACAGGCCGACCAGCACCTGGTTTGGCGGGGTCTGCTGAAGGCCGAGCGCCTGGCGCAGCAGCGACAGGACGATGATGATGCGGGTGAAGCTGGTCATCATGAGCACGAGCGACGGCAGGACCGTCAGCAGGCTCATGAGGATGAGGATTTGCAGCGACAGCGACAGCGGGCGGCCATCGCCCGAAATCGCGCCCATCGCGCGGGTCAGCGCGCCGCCATTGTCGACCGGTGCTGCAGGAGCCGCCTGCGCGGCCGCCTGCGCCAGCGCGGGTTCCGCCAGCAACAGGCCAGCGGTCAGCGCGAGCCCACCGATCAGCAGCGCCTTAGCGCGCACGGTATGGATCGCCTTCCGCGATCTTTTCGATACGGCCACGGGTGACGGACAGCAATATCTTCTTGCCTTCGAATTCGACGACGGCGAGCTTGCCGAAAGTGCCGAGCGGCAGGGCTTCGAGCATCTTGAGCGAGCGGCCATCCTGCCCGACCATCAGGCCGGGCTGATATTTGCGCCAGAGCCACAGCGCCCCAAAAGCCATGCCGCCGACCAGCGGCAGAAGGATCAGCAGTTTGACGAAATACCAGAACATGGGGCGGGTCCGCGATTATGGTTAACTCGCCCTTCCGAATCAGAAAGATCGGCGCGCAGCAAGGGAAAAGCGTGATCGAAGCGATCAGCCGCGCCGTTCGACCCCGGCAAGACGGTTTTCAGCGGTCGCGATATCGACGATGCGAATGCCGTAGCGGCCATTCACCGTCACCACTTCACCCTTGGCGATCAGGGCACCATTGACCATGATGTCGAGCAGGTCGTCGGCCTGGCGATCCAGTTCGACGATGCTGCCTTCGGCCAGGTCCATGACCTCCGCCAGGCGCAGCGACGTGGAGCCGACCTCCACCGACATGCGGACGGGAATGTCCGCCAGCAGGCGGAATTGCGGGTTGCTGACCATGCGGCTCAACCCCGTGTCGCCCATGCCGTCCATCCGCGGCGCTTCGCTCATGTCACTCATTTGGCTGATCCCTGTGCAAGCTTTTCAATCTGGAAGGCGGCGCGGCCATCCTGTTCGCCGATCGAGCCATGGGCGACGATGCGGTCTCCCACGATCAGCGGCAGGCTGCGGCTGATCGTGACGGGTATGATGTCACCGGCCTTCAATTGCATGAGGTCGGCGAGGGAAAGATTGGGGCGCGCCAGCACCGTGCGGGCAGGCAGGCGGATGTCGCGCATGCGGTTGGCGATGCGGGCTTGCCATACCGGGTCGGTGCGATCTTCGTCCACCGTGACCTTTGCGCCCATCAGCGGTTCGACCGCACGGAGCGAGGACAGCGGGAACAACAGGTCGATCGGCCATTCCTGGTCGCGCGTGATGCTGAGGTTGAAGCGTTGGAGCACCATCTGTTCGTCGGGCTGCGCGGCCGAGGCAAAGCCAATCCCGGTTTCCCGGACGATAAGGCTGACTTCGAGCGGCAGGATATCGGTCCAGCTTTCCACCATCCGCGCGATCAACGCTTCGGAAATGCGGCTGATCAGACGGTCTTCGGTGGGCGTGAATTCGCCGCGAGCGGGCAGCGGGCGATTGCCGATGCCGCCATAAAAACAGTCCACCAGCGTCGAGATCATGGTTGCGTCCATGCGCAGCAACATCTGCCCCTTGAGCGGAGCGACGCGGTAGACGCCGATGCTGGAAAAGGTGGGCACCTGAGCCGACCAGGCGGCAAAGTCGAGCAGCTGCGCATCCTGCACCCCGACATGCGGCCGCACGCCGGAAATCGGTTCGACCAGGGTACGCAAACGCCGGCCAAGCTTTTCGCCCAGCCGGTCGAGCCCGGACAGCATCTGTGGTGTCTGCGATTCCCCCCGCCCGAAGGCGTAGGTCTGAACGTCGTTCATCTTAGTCCCCTGCCCGGCGGATCAGGGGACTTCCCGACCTTTCAGACACCCCTATTGAATAACGAAATTGGTAAAATAAACGTTATCGATACCGCCATAGCCCGTTTTTTGCTTCAAAATATCGTTGATCGTAGCCTTGATCTTACCCTGGAGCTGTCTTTTGCCTTCCGGCGTGGCCAGCGTCATTTCAGGCTGCTGTGCCAGCATCATAAGAACCTGGCTGCGAATCGCCATCTCATGGGTCTTGATCGCTTCGATCACGCGCATGTCGTAATAGGTCGATACGGCGATCGAGATCTGGGCGAAGGCGTCTGTGTCCGACATGTTGGACGTGAAAGGCGCCTGCAGCTGGAAATAGGTCGCCTGATAGGCGGACGGATTGGCGGGCGTCGGCAGGTCGATGCCCTTGCCCGGCTTGTGCGCAGGGCCGTGGCCTGCAACAGCGGCTTCACCATGGCCTTCACCGCCCATGCCGTGCGCCTTTGCAATTTCTTCGGCATTTTCACCGGCCAGGACGAGCACCGGCTTGTTCGGGTCCGTCTTGGGCCCTTCCTCCTTCGCACCAAAGAAACCGGCGGCATAGAGACCGCCCGCAGCGCCCACGCCGCCCAGCACCATGGCAATGACGATCAGGAGGATCATTTTCATGCCTCCCCCCTTCTTTTTCTTCTTCGTCTTCGCCTCGTCGCTCATGTGCCGGTCCCTCGAAAATCCTGTTGATCAAGCATAGCGCGCGCGCCCGGCAATGCTGGCGTCCTGTCGCGCTTCCGCATGGTTAAGAACGGCAGGATCACCGGAGGATTTAGGGGCAAAGCCGCTATTTTCCCGTGATTGCCAGCGGCCCGGCTGCCCTTGAGGCTGACCCATATTCTGGCTGTTGTTCTGCCAGCCAGAATTGGTCTGGGAGCCTGACTGTTGTTGCTGGGACGATTGGCGCTGCGATGCGTCGCCGCCCATGTCGGAACGGGCGGATTCCCCCACAGGCGCCCGTTCGATCCTGACTTCGGCGATGCGGACCGCGGAAAGTGCCGAGTCCAGCTTGAGCCGGTCGCTATCCTGCCGCAGCGCCAGTTCCGCCGCCTCGCTGGCGACGGTCAGGCTGACCGCTGCGCCTTCAACGCCTTGACGAATGTCCACCTGCACCGTGCCCAACTGGCCGCTATTGACCTGGAAACGGCCCTGCGCGCCATTGGCGGACAGTCCGGCAATGTCACGGGCAAGCCCGTCGATCCACTGGCCCGACACGCCCATATCGACCACCTGCGCGCCAAGGCTGGCGGAAAGGTCGACGACGGGAGCGGACGGGGCCGCAACCGGGCTGGTAGCGGGCGCGGCGGCGGGGGCCAGCGGCGTCATATCCGCAGGCAGCACGGCGAGGGAGGGATTGGGAGCGGCATCCGCGACCAGCGCGGGCTGGCTATCCTTGACGCGCGCGGCGGCGGAGACTTGTTCCCCGACACGGGTGGACGATGCGCCAGACTGGCGGGCGGCCACCTGCTCACGCACCATTTGCAGCAAGGCGAGCGCCTCCGCCTTTACAGCTTTGCCGTTAAGGATGGGGGCGGCAGGCGCCATAGTCTGAATTGTCGCGGCGGCCTGTTCTGCAATGGGTCGGGGCGTTTGTGGAAGACTGGCCTCCTGGGGCTTCGCATCGCGTTCGGCCACAGGCGTGGCCGTGTTGGCAGGTGTCGCAGGCGTCGGCTCAGCCACGGGTGCAGGCGACGCTTGGGTAATGGGAGACGGTTGCGCGAACGGCACGGTCGCTTGGGCCACCGGCGCGGCGTTCGTGGCGGGGGCCGACGGCTCTGCGGCTGGTGCAGAGGTTGTCCCCTTGGTCATCGGGCCGGGCGCAGGGTCCATCGCGACTTCGGGCGCAGCAGTGGCCCGGACGACTGGCGCTGATGGCATGGCGCGAACTGCTCCCTCAACCATGGAAACAGGAGCAGGCTCCTTCGCGATTGCGGGTGCCGCAATGGTCGGGGCGACCGGCGCGGGCGGCATCGCGGGAACTTGCCCCTTCATCGTGGGAACGGGTGCAGCATCCACTGTGGCCGTGGGCGCAACGATGGGCTGCGTGACCGGCTGCGGAACGGGCGCGGCCGCTGGAGCGCTATCCTTCGGCTCTGCCTCTCCAGCCTTCGCCTTCTTGGGGGTGGGCTCGGCTTCTACTGGCGCGGCGTCGACGTCTATCTCGACCGGAGCTTCAGGCGCATCCTCGACTTTGTGACGGGGGGACGCCTTGGTCGAAGGGACAGCCTGTCCCGCTTCGTCCGTCACCTGGGGCTGGGAAGAGGGAGCTTCAATCAACGCTTCTGCTTCGACCTGCGGATCGGCGGCATGTTTGACAAGGCGAAGGGCGAGGCCGGGCGGAATTGTGTCGGGTTCCCCCCTGCCCGCAGCAACTGCAATGGCAAGACCAGGGGGGACATGGTCATGCGGGGGCCTGGCAGGGGCCTCGTCGAACGTCAGGGGAAGGTCCGGGGCGATGGCGCTGGCTGCCTGCTCGTCGGCCTGTAGCAAGGCCTGAGCGGAGGGCGCGGCGACGGCCTCCGCTGGAGTGCCTTCCACCATCGATCCGCTCAGCATCGCTGCGAAATCCGACCCCTCCTCCAGAGCGGCAGGCGGGGCCACAGTCGCACCGCGAGAGGTGGTGGAAAAGAACAGTGTCTTAAGGCTCGCAAGCATGTTCATGTCAGACATCCCCCGTCCGCTGCATCCGGCGATAGCGCGGCAGAGCCGCCAGCTTGTTCTCTCGCCATTCCTCAAGATTCGCGCGGGCGCGATCCTTGAGCTTTTCGGCGATTTCGCGATCCCGATTGGCCACTAGGCTGAGGCCTTCCTTGACCTCTACCTTGCGGCGCGCATCGTAGAGCGCACCATCCAGCTGACGGCCAGCCTGCTCCAGCCGACCAGCAAGTTCATGCATGGATGCAAAAGTCGCGCCATTTTCGACGCCTTCATTACTGAAAAGGTCACCGCGCACTTTGCGCAGCCGGTCCGCATTGCGGGCGATGCCTTCCGCTTCATCGCGGGCGCGTGCGGTTTCTGCCGCAGCCATGGCGTGCTGGACATGGCGGACGCGCAGCACGCGCTGGCGGCGGGCGACCGTCCCCTTCAAGCGCCAAACTCAGCGATCAGGGCACCAGCGCTCGTGTCGAGGTCGATCCGGCTCTTTTGATCCTGACGGATGAAGTCCAGGATTTCCTCGCGGCGCTGCACGGCTTCGTCGATCACCGGATCATTGCCGGGGCGATAGGCCCCCATCAGGATAAGGTCGCGATTTTCCTCATAGGCGGCCCAAAGGCGGCGGTAGGAGGCGGCGGCCATGCGATGTTCATCGGTCACCACGTCGGCCATGACGCGCGAAAGCGACTTGCCAACGTCGATGGCGGGAAAGATCGCCTGTTCCGACAAATGCCGCGACAGGACGAAATGGCCGTCCACAATGGCGCGAGCAGCGTCCACGATGGGATCGTCATTATCGTCGCCATCGGCCAGCACCGTGTAGAGCGCGGTGATCGACCCGCCGGTGCGGCTATCGACGCCTGCGCGTTCGACCAGCCGGGGAATGAGCGCGAGCGCGGAGGGCGGATAGCCCTTCATCGCGGGGGGTTCGCCAAGGGCCAGGCCGATTTCGCGCTGGGCGTGGGCGCAGCGGGTCAGGCTGTCGATCAGCAGCAGCACCTTCTTGCCCCGCGCGCGGAAATATTCGGCGATGGCCGTAGCGCGCGCGGCGGCGCGCAGGCGCAGCACCGGAGGATGATCAGCCGGGACGGCGACGACGATACTTTTGTGCATCGAATTTTTGAGCTTGGTTTCGAGGAAGTCGCTGACTTCGCGGCCACGTTCGCCGATCAGGCCGACGACGACGATGTCGGCTTCGGCCCCGGCGATCATCTGGCCCATGAGGACCGACTTGCCGACGCCGGACCCTGCGATGATGGCGATACGCTGGCCCCGCCCGGCGGTGAGCAGCGCGTTGACGGCGCGCACGCCCAGATCAAAGGGTTCGGTGACCCGGCCCCGGTCGAGGACGTTGCCTTTGACGCCGTTGAGCGGCCAGCTGCCGCCCGCGATGATCGGCCCCTTGCGGTCGAGCGGCTGACCCATGGCATCGACGACCCGGCCGATCAACCCTTCGCCGACCTGCACCATATTGGCCTGGCTATCGGGTTCGACGCGCGCGCCATTTTCCAGCGGCACATCATTGTCGAGCGGGACTAGCAGGGTCTTGTCACCACGAAAGCCAATGACTTCGGCGCGGCAGACGGTGCCATCCGATGCGATCACCCGCGCGCCTGCACCGATCGGCTTGCGGAAGCCGGTGACCTCCAGCATGCCTGCGTCGTGGCTGACCAGTCGGCCAACATGGCGGGGTGCACGGTTCTGCACCTGGAGATGGTCGAACAGGCTTTCGGCCTGCTTCAGCGCGGCCTTGATCATGCCTTCCCTTCCATGTCGTCCATCAGCGCACGCAGGCGCGACAGGCGAACGTCGGGGCCATCTTCGACCCAGCCATCAGCAGTTTCGAGGCGGACGCAGCCGCGATGCATGGCAGGGTCGCCTATCAGCTTGAGGCCGATCACTTCGCCGTCCAGCATCGCCACATCGTCGGGATGCAGATGCAGCGCGCCCTTTTCATCATTTGCTTCGACAAAAGCGGCAACGGTGTCGCAGCGCTGGACAAGCCGTTCGATGTCGATTTCGACTTCACCGACGATCTGTTCGACCAGGCGGACAACAGTTGCGGACAGCATCGTCGACAACATGCCGCTGGGCGCAGGCGTCAGCAGTTCGAGCGCTTCGGCGAGGCGGGCGCGTGCTTCCGCATCGGCGGCGGCTGCGTCGCCGACGACCCGGCATCCTTCGTCAAATCCTTGCGCGAAGGCTTCCATCCGCGCCTGTTCGATCAGGTCCTCGTCCGTCATCGCGGGCGTGGCGTCGTGAATGCCTGAGCCGCGCGATGCGGGCGCTTGCGAATAAAGGCTGCGGAAGCCCCCGCTCCTCACCTGCCCCATGCCGCCCAGCGGAATGCTGGCCGCATCGATGTTGCTGCTCGCGTCCCAGACCTTAAACAAAATCATTCCCCTTGCCGCCCAGCATGATCGTGCCAGCGTCGGCCATGCGGCGCGCGGTGGCGATGATCAGCTTTTGCGCTTCGATCACTTCGGCAAGGCGGATCGGCCCGCGTTCCTCGATCTCGTCCGCAATCGCCTCGGCGGCGCGCGCAGACATGGAGCCGAAGATCTTGCCCTTGAGCATTTCGTTCGCCCCCTTGAGCGCCACGACCAGCACGGACGCGTCGATGGTCCGCATCAGCGTGCCCATATTCTTGTCGTCCATGTCGATCAGGTTATCGAAGACGAACATCTCTTCTTCGATGGTCTGGGCGATCATCTTGTCGCGCTTGGCAACGGCCTTCATGATCCGCTGTTCATTGTCCTTGCGGACGTTGTTCATGATCGCAGCAGCTTCGATCGTGCCGCCACGTTGGGAGGCCGCGCCCTGCTTCTTGGATGTCGACCCGCGCAGCAGCAATTGTTCCAGGTCATCGAGCGCCTCGTTAGACACGGGGCCGAGCGTGGCGATGCGATAAACGATCTCTTCCTGATATTCAGCCGGAAGCAGTTGCAGCACATCGGCGGCAATCGGGGCTTCCAGATGGGCGAGCACGATCGCCATGATCTGCGGATGTTCGGCCTCGATCAACGATGCGACTTCCTTGGCGTCCATCCACTTCAGCATTTCCAGCTGGGTGGAACGGGTCGGCGGCGTGATCCGCGCCAGGATGGTTTCCGCGCGTTCCTCGCCCAGCGCCTTGGTCATGGCGCCCCGGATGTGGCGGGTCGCGCCATAGCCGATAGTGGTGCGCTTCTTCGCCTTGGTGACGAAATGGTCGAGCGCTTCATTGACTTCCTCGACCGCTACGTCGGCGACGTCATACATTGCATAGCCAAGCTGGCGGACTTCGTCGGGTTCCAGGCGGGAGAGGATCTGCGCGGCCTCATCCTCGTCGAACAGCATCAGCAGGACGGCGGCGGCGGCGCTACCCTTGATGGCGCCCAGACCATTTGGGGCTTCCATGGCTTCAGCCATTGTCCTTCTTCCCTTCCTTCAGAAGGTCGCGAACCACCAGCGCGGCGCGATCAGGGTCCTGCTTCACGAAATTACGGATCAGGTCGGCGCGCTGCGCATAGTCATAGGTGGACGATATCATGTCGAGCGTCACCGTCCCGGCGGGATCAGCGACCGATGGCGATTGGCGGCCGATTTCCGTCGAGATTTCGCGGCCGATCTTTGGCCCATTGGCGGCCATGTGGCTGGCGGCGGCATCCTGGGCAGCGGCGCGGCGCTTCAGAAGCGGGCGACCGATGCCAAAGACGACCAGCAGCGCGACGGCAAGGGCCGACAGGTTGCGGACCAGCGGGGAAACCCAGTCGGCTTCATACCAGGGCGCTTTTACTTCTTCCGCCTTGATGAAGCTGCGCGAGGACAAGGCGACCACGTCGCCCCGCGCCTGGTCAAAACCGACCGCGCCCTTCACCAGAGCTTCCAGAGCTGCGATTTCCTGGGCAGTGCGCGGCTTGCCGTCCGCGCCATTGTCGAGCGCGACGGCTACCGACAGCCGCTTGACCGTGCCGATGGCGTCCTTGGTCACCGACACCTCGCGGCCAAGTTCAAAGCTGCGGTTGAAGGTTTCCTCGGTCTTCAGCGGCGCGCTTTCCGGGGTTGCGGGCTGGTTTGCTTCCGTGCCTTGCGACACAGCCTGTCCATTGGGATTGGTCTGGGTGACCGTGGGGTTGACCGGCGCCTGGTTGCTCAGCGCGCCGGGAACGCCGCCCGCTTCGCCACCGGCTCCCTGGCCGCGCGGATCGGACGCCCAGCTGCCGGTTTCAGCACGAAGGCGCGCTTCGTCCTGTGGAAAGCTTTCACGGGTCGCCTGACGTTCTGCAAAGTTCAGTTCGGCGCGAACTTCAGTCGAAAAATTGTCAGCGCCCAGGATCGGGGTCAGCAACGCGATCACCGATTGACGATAGCGGTCCTCGATCTTGGTCTGGACAGCCAGCTGGCGGTCGTCGGCGGAGTTGCCGTCATTATTGCTGAGCAGGCGGCCATTCTGATCGACCAGCGAAATCTGGTCGGGGCTGAGTTCGGGCACCGACGAAGCGACGAGGTGGACGATCGCGCTGACCTGCGCATCGGTCAGCGTGCGTCCCGAAGCGAGGCGGAGCATGATCGATGCCGAAGGCTTTGCCCGTTCCCGCAGGAAGACGCTGCGCGGCTCGACGGCGAGGTGCACCTTGGCGCTTTCCACGCTGTCGATCGCCTCGATCGTGCGGGCGAGGTCCATTTCGCGGGCCGACCGGAGCTTTTCACCCTCTACGGCGCGCGATGCGCCCATCGGCATGCTGTCGATCATGCTGTTGCCGTCGGGCGCGCTTTTGGGCAGGCCCTGCGCGGCGAGCATCATCTTGGCCTTGAAATAATCATCCTCCGCCACGGTCATCGCACCGGAATTGGTGAAGTCATAGGCAAGGCCATTCTGGTCCAGCACCTGCGCCACGGCCGACTTATCGGCATCGGGCAGGCCCCGGAACAGGTCACGCTGCGGCGGTTCGCGCAGCGCGAGCCATGCGGCGCCCGCCGTGGCGACGACGCCCAGCAGGCCCAGCAAAGGCAGGCTTTTGGCGACGGCGGGCTGGCGCATGAAGCCGGTGACGCGGGCTTTCAGAGCATCGGCGCCCTTCGCGCCGCCAAAGGCAGGCGTGTTGGTGGCGGGAAGAGCGGCAGCGCCGCTATCGAGGGTGAGTGCGTTCTGGCTCATCGTTTATACCGGCATGCTCATGATGTCCTTGTAGGCGGACAGGAGTTTGTTGCGGACCTGAAGGGTCGCTTCGAAGCTGACCGACGCCTGCTGCTTGGCCAGCATGACGGCGGCGATGTCAGTCGTTTCGCCGCGTTCGAAGGCGGATGCCGCTTCGCCGGCCTGGCTTTGCAAGCCGTTGACCTGGTTCAGGGCGGAATTCAGCGCTTCGGTAAAGCCGCCGGGCTTGGTGCCCTCGGCTCCACCGATGCCTGATCCACCGCCGACCGTGCCGGTCTGGGCCACGTCGCGCAGGGCGGCGTTCTTCTGGAGGATGGCGTTACGGATCGCCATCACGCTGTCAGTCGGGGAAATGCCGGTCATGCCCTACCTCCCTCAAGCCGCTGCAAGTTCGCGCATCTCGGCGAGCCGATAGCGCAGCGTGCGTTCTGAAATGCCCAGCTTGCGGGCGGCGGCGGCGCGGTGGCCGTCCGTCTCACGCAGCGCGGCGCGGATAGCGTCCAGCTTAGACTGGCGGGCAACGTCGCGTAGACGGACCGGCTCGGCTGGAGCAGGCACAGCGCCCACGATGCGCAGCTGCGGCGCTCCGGCGATGTGCAGGTCGTCCGCGTCGATCCGGTCGCCGTCCCGCAGCACGACAGCGCGCTGAAGAACGTTGCCCAGTTCGCGGGCATTGCCTGGCCAGACATGACCGGCCAACTTTTCCAGCGCGGCGGCGGTCGGCCACACGAAATCCTGATGGCGCAGCAGCATGGCGGCGGCAATCGCGATCACGTCGCCGGTGCGTTCGACCAGCGGGCGCATCTCCAGCGGCATGACGTTAAGCCGCCAGTAAAGGTCTTCCCGGAACCGCCCGGCCGCGACTTCGGCGGCGAGGTTGCGGTTGCACGCGGCGATGATGCGGACGTTGACGGGAACCGGATGGGTCGCGCCGACTGGCAGGATTTCCCCTTCCTGCAGGGCGCGGAGAAGCTTTGCCTGAAGCGCCAGCGGCAGCTCGGCGATTTCGTCCAGGAACAGGGTGCCGCCGTCGGCCGCGAGGAACAGCCCTTCCGATGCGTTCGACGCGCCAGTGAAGCTGCCCTTCTTATGACCAAAGAGCATGGCTTCCATCATCGTTTCGGGAAGCGCGGCGCAGTTGACGGCGATAAAGTCGTGAGTATTGCGGCCCGACTGGGCATGGAGGAAACGAGCCATGCCTTCCTTGCCGGTGCCGGTGTCGCCCTGGATCAGGACGGTGGCGTCGCTGCGAGCGACCCGGCCCGCCAGAGTCATAAGGTGAGCGCTGCCCGCATCGCCCACCGCCGGGATGACTGCCGGGCGAGCCAGCTCCGCGATCAGCGCGAAGGCAAAGCCCATATCTTCGAGGCCGAATGCCACGCGGGCGGGCAGCCCGTTGGCGGCAGGCACCAGCGAAGGCGCGCCGTCGACCAGGTTGATCAATATGTCGCGATGGGTGGCATGACCGATCTCGGTCGCCAGAAGGACGCGGCGCTCTTCCCGCTCACGCGGACTCTGTGCATCGACGATGCGCACCATGTAAAAGGCATTTTCCAGCCAGTGCTGCAAGCCCGGAACGAGCGAGCAGACTCCTCGGCTGACGTCAAGCGATGCCATGAAAGTCCCCAATCCATTTTGGCTGGTTTGTGCCCCCGCACGCTCCAACCCCCCTTCGATGACGTCAGAAGTGCCCGACTGTGGTTAGCATATAGTTAATGCGGCAATTACCTTGCCGCAGGACGGCAATTTTCTTCCGCTTTGCCGCTCGCCCCAACCGGCTTCTATAGGACGCGCGCGCGTGAGACCCACGGATTTGCGCCGTTTTTCAATTTTTCTCAAAAAAGTCGCGTTCAGCCCTAAAAGCTTTTTTCACGCCGCCGTTATCCCCTTTCGAGGCCGCAAGCAGCCTGATGGCAGCGACCTGATAGGACATAGAAAGGGAATATCATGACTGTTATCGGAACCAACTCTTCTGCTCTGCGCGCCATGAATGCATCGGCTTCGTCCAGCAAGGCGCTGGGCGTAGCGATGGAACGCCTGTCGACCGGCAAGCGCATCAACAGCGCCAAGGACGACGCCGCCGGTCTCGCCATCGCCGCGACCATGACTTCGCAGATCAAGGGCATGACCCAGGGCATCCGCAACGCCAACGACGGCATCTCGATGGCGCAGACGGCGGAAGGCGCACTGCAGGAAGTCACCAACATGTTGCAGCGTATGCGTGAACTGACGGTTCAGGCAGTCAACGGCACCAACGACGCTGATGCGAAGACCAACATTCAGGCCGAAGTCGCGGCTTTGTCCACCCAGATCACGAACACGCTGACCAATACCGAATTCAACGGTCAGAAGCTGTTCGACGGCACGGCCGGCACCGCAGGCGTTGTCACTATCCAGGCTGGCGCCAACAGCAGCGACACGGTCGACATCACTTTCGACGATCTGGCGGCTGGCCTGGCGACGGTCCTCGCTGTCGACGTTACGACCGCTACCTCGGCGGATCTCGATGACTTCGGCACCGCGATCCAGGGCATCGCCACGGCCCGCGCAACGCTGGGTTCGGTTCAGAACCAGCTGGAATCGGTGGTCAACAACCTGACCGCGAATGTCACCAACCTCTCCGACGCCCGCAGCCGCATCGAAGACGCTGACTTCTCGTCGGAAACGACCGCTCTCGCCAAGTCGCAGATCCTGAGCCAGGCTTCGACGGCCATGCTCGCCCAGGCGAACCAGAGCCAGCAGAATGTTCTGAAGCTGATCCAGTAATCACCGGATCACGACCTGAATTGACCGGCTGAGGCATTGGTCACCGCCAGCCAGTCATGCAAACCCGGCGCTTAACCGTCCCCACCGCGCCGGGCGAGCACCTTCGATCAAACGACCAGGCAAGAAGCCTCCGTCCCCCCGGGCGGAGGCTTCATCGCTTTTCGAGCAGGCCAAGGCTTGCAATGTGGCCGGGCACGCCCATCATGAGCCGCATGATGAAAATCGACCGTCGCGCCATGATCGCCGCATCCGGCGCAGCGCTGTTCCTTCCCCGTACCCTTTTCGCTCAAGCCGCAGCTGAGCGCTTTTCCTGGGAGGCGCTGGTGACAAGAGCCGGGCGCCTCGCCCGTGCGGCTTACCGGGAAACACCGCATCATCCCGGCGCACGGAAGGTCGATTATGACGCCCTATATCAGGCGCGTTTTCGGGAGGATCGCACCATCTGGGGCGATCTGCCCGGCGATACTGGCGTACAGCTGTTCCCCTTGAGCGCTTCGGCGGAACAGCCGGTGGAAATCGCTCTGGTGGAAAATGGGCGGGCGACCCCGTTACGCTATGACCCTGCCATGTTCGACGCGCCTGCGGACAATGCCGTCCGCCAACTCGGCCCCGATGCGGGCTATGCCGGTTTTCGCGTGATGAACGCCGCACGGGACGGCGACTGGCTGTCCTTCCTGGGGGCGAGCTATTTCCGATCGCCCGGCGCGACCAAGCAATTCGGCCTGTCCGCCCGCGCCATCGCGATCAACACCAGCGTGCCGGGCAAGGAAGAGTTTCCTCGGTTCACCCATTTCTGGCTGGAGCGCACCGGGCGAAGCAGCCTTGTCATCTACGCGCTACTGGATGGCCAATCGATCACGGGCGCCTTCCGCTTTGTCAGCGAATTGACGCCGCAGGGCGTGCGGCAGGATGTCGATACCGCGTTGTTCCCACGCCGCCCCATCGCCGAACTGGGCCTGATGCCGATGACCAGCATGTTCTGGTATGACCAGGCGAGCCGGGCCACCCGTACCGACTGGCGTCCGGAAATCCATGATTCCGACCTGTTGTCATTTGTCGGTGCTGACGGAGCCACGCATGGCCGTCCGCTCATCAACCCGACCGCCCCGCGGGTCAGCGTCTTTGCAGAGCGTAATCCCAAGGGATTTGGCCTGTTGCAGCGCGACCGGAATTTCGATCATTATCAGGATGACGGGGTTTTCTACGAACGCCGTCCCTCGCTATGGGCGGCCCCGCGCAAGCCATTGGAGACCGGGCAGATGCGCCTTTACGAATTTCCGACGACCAGCGAATATGTCGATAATATATGCGCCTACTGGACGCCATCCGCCCCTGTCCGCGCGGGTCGGCGGATCGATGCCAGCTATCGGTTGGACTGGTCGTCGGCGCGGTCACCGGGGGCGAGCGGCGTCGCCTTGCTGGAAAATATCTGGTCAGGCCAGGCGGGCGAAGCCGGGATCGACCGGCTGGTCCTGGATTTTTCCGGTGTGCCACAGGATGTCCGACCCGAAATCTGGGTCGATGTTGCCGACGGCACACTAGTCAAGAAAGGGGGGTATCCGGTGCTTCACCAGCCCGGCTTGTTCCGCGTTGCGCTTGACGCCCGACGCAATAGCGGCAAACCGATGGATATTCGGGTCCAACTTAGGAATGGCAATCGGCCTTTCAGCGAATATGTGCATTATCCCGTCGGCGCTTGATGGGTCCTGTCTATATGGCCAAGGACACGCTTATGTTCCCGGCAAATGCCAGGTTCCCGATAAATGGATATGAGATGACGGTAAGCGGCGGCACGCATATTGGGGACAAGTCCGGCGAGGCAGGAATGAACCGGGGATTTGAGCTTGTGCCAGCCGAAATGCCCCTGGCCATGCCGGAACAGGATTTCGGCGCGACACCCCGCGACTTCCCGCGACGGCCGTTGAACATCGACCAGGTCGCGCGGCGCATTTTGGTGGTGCTGCTCGCCCTGCTCCCCGCATCCATGGCCGCGCATGAGATGCGGCGATCGATCGGTCTGGATGGCATTTCGATGTGGGAAGGCGTCTACCTGGCCTTGTTCATCCCGCTGTTCGCCTGGATCGCCTTTGGATTTGCGACCAGCCTGATCGGCTTCCTGATCCTGACCATGGGCAAAGGCGCGGGCGTGCGCCGTCATCATGTGCAATTCGCAACGCCGCTCAAAGGCCGGACGGCAGTGCTGCTGCCGGTATGCAACGAGGATTTTCAGGAAGTATTGGACCGGCTGTCGATCATGGAAGCGTCGCTGACCCAGGTGATGGGCGGCGAGCGGTTCGAATTCTTCATTCTGAGCGATTCCAACGCGGCCAATGGCGAAATTGAGCGGCGCGCCTATCTGGACATTCGCGATGGTTTTTCGCGCCCGGTCCATTATCGCCGCCGCGCGCTGAACGTCGGACGCAAGCCTGGCAACATCGCCGAATGGGTGGAGCGGTTCGGCGGCGGCTACGACTATATGATCGTGCTGGACGCGGACAGCGTGATGAGCGGGCAGACGATGGCCAGGCTGGCGGCGGACATGGAGCGCCATCCGCATGTGGGCCTGATCCAGACCGTCCCCACCGTTGTCGGCGCATCTACCTTTTTTGCGCGCTGGCAGCAGTTTGCCAGCCGCCTGTTCGGCCCTATCTCCGCCGCTGGCATGATCTGGTGGGCGGGTTCGGAAGGCATGTTCTGGGGCCATAACGCGATTCTGCGGACCAAAGCCTTCGCGCAGAGCTGCGGATTGCCCGAACTGCCGGGTCGGGCGCCATTCGGTGGTCACATCATGAGCCACGACATGATCGAGGCCGCACTGTTGCGCCGCCGCGGGTGGGACGTCCACATGGTGATGGCCGACGACAGTTTCGAGGAATTTCCCCCGTCCCTTCCCGACCTGGCGACCCGCGACCGGCGCTGGTGCCAAGGCAACATCCAGCATGTGCCGCTGATTTCCAGGATCAAGGCGCTGCATCCGGTCAGCCGGTTCCAACTGTTGGTGGGCGCTTCGGCCTATTGCACGTCGCCGCTCTGGCTGGCGTTGATGCTGGTGGTGCTGGGCGGTGCGCTGACCGGGGTGTGGCCACCCAGCGCGATTTTGCCGTCGGGAGGATTGCTGGCGCTGACGGCGGTCCTGCTATTTGGCCCCAAGTTGCTGGCGATGCTGTGGGCCATGTTGGATCCGGCGCGGCGCATCGGTTTTGGCGGGGCGGCGCGGATGAGCCGAGGTTTGATCACCGACATAATGCTGTCGATCCTGATGGCGCCGGTAACGATGCTGACGCAGACGATCAACCTGTTCGGCATTCTGATGGGCCGCAAAAGCGCGTGGAATGGTCAAACGCGCGACCGCGACGGCATGGCGATGGCGAGCGCGATTTGGCTGTTCAAATATCATATCATGCTGGGCAGCGGCCTAACCGTCCTGGCGGTGAAGGCGGGCACGTCGATCGGGTGGATGCTGCCGGTAGTTGCAGGATTGCTGCTGGCCCCTTTTCTGGCGGCACTGACCGCGCGCAAGGATCTGGGGCAAAAAGCCGGGCAAAGCGGGTTGTTTCAGGTGGCTGAGCCATGGTGGCGTGCGCAGAATTTCCAACCGATCCATCATCGGCTGACGTCGATTGACGATGCGCCGGTAAGGGCGTCTGTCAGGGTGCCGCCCGCGATCGCGAAGGATAGCTAGAATCGCCTGCTCCTGCCTACCCAGGAGCACAGGGGCGTCAATCCCAGTCGCGCAGCTTTTCCCGCAGCTTTTCAAGCGCCGCTTTCTTGATCTGGCACACGCGAGCAGCGCCGATATCCAGCGCCTGGCCAATCTCTTCCAAATTCAGTTCTTCCACAAAGTAGAGTTGTAGCACCAGGGCTTCGCGCTGCGGGAGTTCACTGATGCAGCTGGCGAGAGCAGCTTTCAGTGATTCGCGCTCCATCACATCATCCGCCCTGTCCTCGACATCGGCGAACCACATGGACTGATCGGAATAGACCTCATCCATGCTGGTGTGCTGGACCATTTCCGTCCCATCGGCGAGTTCGCGATAGGCGGCGGCTTCAATGCCTAATTCGGCGGCCATTTCAGCCTCCAGCGGGGCGCGCCCCAGCCGCTGTTCCAGCTTGGCGCGAACCGACGAAAGCTGTTTGCGGTTCGCCATCGCCGACCGCGCAATCGTCGCCTGACGCCGTAAATGGTCGATCATCGCGCCGCGCACGCGCAGTTGCGCGTAGGAGGCAAAGCCAAGACCGCGATCTTCAAAGCTGTTCGCGGACTCGACCAGGGCAACCATGCCGATCTGCAGCAGGTCCTCAACCTCGATCGCAGTCGATACGCGGCCATGAACATGCCATGCGATCTTGCGCACCAGCGGCATGTAGCGCCGGGCAAGCTGTTCAGGGCTATTGTTCGACCGGCCGTAGGTGTTGGAATCGGAACCGGCGGCAACCTTCTTCATGAACATGGGTCAGGCTCCTCAGGCGACGCGTTCGCGGCCAGTAACGGTTTCGCGGGGCAGCGGATCGTGGCGCGGCGCGGACCGCTGATCGCCGCCGACGACGGCGACGACTTCCACGCCCTTGCCATCGGGAATTTCCAGGAAGGACAGCACCGGCGTTTCAGGCAGGTGCGGCTTGAACAGGCGGGCCAGCGCACGGCGGGCGACCGGCGAGGTGACGATGGCGAAGTTGCGCGCCTGACCCATGATCGGACGGGCGGCCTGCACCACCGATTCGATGATGCGGTTGGCAAGCGCCGGTTCGATCGGGTGCCTGGCATCGCCCGCGACGCGCATCGCCTGTGCGAGCAACGCTTCGAGATCGCCGTCCAGCGTGATGACCGGCAGCGGCATCTTCACGGGCACGAGGCCCTGGATGATCAACGCGCCGATGCGCTGGCGGACCGCTTCCACAAGCTGTTCGTGATTCATATCGGGCCGTGCGGCATCGACCATCGCCTCGCAGACGCGACGGAAGTCCTTGAGCGCGATCCCTTCGGACAGCAGCGCGCGGCACAGCGCGGAAATCTGCGTGAGGCTGAGCGTGCCAGGGGTCAGGCCGTCGACCAGCTGCGGCGCGGCGTCCTTCAGGTTGTCGAGCAGCTTGCGCGCTTCGTCCAGGCCGAACATCTCGCTGGCGTTCATCGCGATCAGCTGGTTGAGGTGGGTGGCGACAACCGTCGGCGGATCGACCACGGTATAGCCTGCGACCACCGCTTCGCTGCGCTGGACGGGAGAAATCCACACGGCGTCCAGACCGAAGGTCGGGTCCTTGGCCTCGCGACCGGATACCACGCCTTCCAGCGCACCGCTGTCCAGAGCGAGCAGATCGTCGGGATAAATTTCATCCTCACCGACGACCACGCCAGCGATGGTGATGCGATATTGATTGGGTTCGAGCGCCAGATTGTCCTTCACGCGGACCATCGGCACGACAAAGCCCAGCTCCTTCGACAGCTGGCGGCGGATGCCGGTGATGCGGGCCATCAGCGGCGCGCCCTTGCGTTCATCGACCAGACCGATGAGGCCATAGCCGATTTCCAACCCCAGGATCGCGCCGTCCGACACATCATTCCATTCGATGAGCGCGGGGTTGGCCGGTTCCGGCATAGGGGCGGGCTCGGCGGCCTTGGCCTTCGCACTCTTGCGCAGGTGCCAAGCGATATAGCCTGCGACCGCGGCGGCGGGCAGGATGATCATGTGCGGCATGCCGGGCAGGATGCCAAGGAAGGTCAGAATCGCCGCGACAGGCACCCAGGACTTGCCCGAACCGAACTGGCTGGTGATCTGGTCCGACAGTTCCTGTTCGCTGCCGACGCGGGTCACGATGGCGGCGGCGGCGATGGAGAGCAGCAGCGCGGGCACCTGCGCCACCAGCGCATCGCCGATGGCGAGGATGATGTAGGTCTGCGCCGCTTCGCTCATGCTGAGACCATGGCTGACCACGCCCAGGATGATGCCGCCGACGATGTTGATGACCAGAATCAGGATGCCAGCGACGGCGTCGCCCTTCACGAACTTCGACGCACCATCCATGGAGCCGTAGAAGTCCGCTTCGGTCGACACTTCGCGGCGGCGGACCTTGGCTTCTTCGGGCGTCATGAGGCCCGCGTTCAGGTCGGCGTCGATCGCCATCTGCTTGCCGGGCAAGGCGTCCAGGGTGAAGCGCGCGCTGACTTCCGACACGCGGCCCGCGCCCTTGGTGATGACGACCAGGTTGATGATCATCAGGATCGCGAAGACGAAGATGCCGACGACATAATCGCCGCCGATCAGGAAGTGGCCAAAGGCTTCGATGACATGGCCCGCTGCGTCGGACCCCTCATGGCCCGACACCAGCACGACGCGGGTCGAGGCGACGTTAAGCGCCAGCCGCAACAGGGTCGCGAACAGCAGCACCGTCGGAAAGCTGGAAAAATCGAGCGGCTTGGCAGCATTGAGCGCCACCATCAGCACCGCAAGGCTGATCATGATATTAGTGATGAAACCCAGGTCCAGCATGAATGCGGGCACCGGCACCATCATGAAGAGCACGACCATCAGCGTGGCGACAGGCAGGACCGCTCCCTTGGCAGCGCTCGTCCATATCTTCGCTTTGACTTGGGCTGGAGACATTATGGCCGTTACCTTCCGAGGGTGGCAAGCATGAGGTAGGCGAGACGCGCCGTTTGCGGATTGGGCCGGACGCTGACGTCGGCGGCATTCGCAAGGCGCTGGGTTTCGATCCGCACATAGTCCGCGGGCTGCACCATCTTCGCGCCTTCGGGCAGCGCGGTGTCCGAACCATTGGCGGCATAGCGGATGGGTCCGGCGTCGATAGAATCGACGCCCTTCTGCAGCTTTGCCGCGAAGCGATCGCGAATTTCGGCGAAACTGCGAGGACTGCCGGAGCGGTCATAAAAGATGGAGCGATTCGCCCGCGCTGCCGCCGGGAACATCGACGCGGCAGTCGCACCCGGAGCGCGATCATGGACCGACAGGAACTTGCTGGCGCCGCCAACACCCAGAAAATGGGCGAGGTAAAGGTCGACCGGCTCAGCCTCGCGGCTGAGGCGCTGCTCCAGATAAGCCTTGTTGTCGGCAGCATGCTGCGCGGCCATGACGGACGCGGTTTCGGGATGTTTTCGCAGGTCCAGTATCTGCTGCCGCAATTCAGGATCGGCCACAAAGTAGCGCCCGTTCTGACCGCGGCTGATCGAGTCAGCTGCCCAGCCAAGCCCATATTCGCTGCCATGCTTGTCGATGACGGCAAGCCAGCTCTGGTCGATGAATTGATAAAGGCCCGTCGCAGACGATGTCGTCGCGCGCGCTGTGGGATTGAGGCTGCTTTCAATCTTGGCCTGGCCCAGCAGATAGGCGAAATCGACGCCGGTCCTGCGGCTGGCCATGGCAATCGCGCTGGTCACGCGATTGCCGGTCGAAGCGCCTGTCGATGATATGTCTGCAAAAGCCGACAACTGAAAAATCCCCTTTGGTACCGGGGACCATTAGAGCAAGGCTTATGCCAAGATTTGGTTAACGCGCGCTCCATAAATATTGATGGCGCGTTCAGCATGAAAAGAAAAAGGCGCCCGTGGGCGCCCGTTTTCCTTATCGCCGTGCCCTGCCTGCGCAGGAACAGGTTGAGACTTATCGCCCGTAAACCAGTGGCGCCTGCGTTGATCCATGTGCTGCCAGCAGCGCCAGGCGCTGGCCGGCATGATCGGTCAGCACATTGATTCGCACGCGCGCGGATTCGATCATGGGAAGCAGCTCCGTCACCCGCACGCGAATGGCGTCGTCGGCGCGCCACGCGCCGATTGCGCGCACAGCGGCAGCGCAACGGCTGACGCGGTTAGCGGCGGCGTCGATCACCGCTACATCGGTGCCGTCAAGCGCAACGCGCAACTCTTCGAAAGCCGACAAGAGGTCATCCAACGCTGCGACACCGAGCGGCATGGCCAGGATTATCCGTTGATCGGCAGGTCGAGGGCGAGCATCTTGTCCGCGATCACAGCCGGATCGACCGGATAATTGCCCGAAGCGATGGCAGCCTTGATCGCGGCCACACGGTCCATGTCGACCGGCGCACCTTCGGCAGCCATGCGAGCAGCCGGGCTGGCCGATGCAGCAAAAGACGACACGTTTGACGAACCCTTGTCGGAAAAAGTCCGTGCCTTGCCGCTTTCCCGCAAGCGGGAAGCCTCTATGGCGGCGCTCACATTCTGGCCGACAGATTTGATCATGGCTTACTATCCTTCATTCATCCCGCCCATTCTATAACGGTCGGGTTCAGAAATCATTAAATCCTGGAATCCGCACGGTGCCCATTTCGACCACCTGCGCCAGGACCGGTCCTGATTTCCGGTCTTCCCGCACGCGGATGGTGTCGCCAATCGCGCCATCCTCATCGGCGACCATGACGCGCGATACGCTGAAGCTGGCATTGCCTGCGATCAGTTGAACCGGGTCGCCTCGCTTCACCACAATGTCACGCTGGACCGGACGCGCAGCCGCGCCGTACCGCGCCGCCGGGGTCGCGGAAGCACCGCCGCCGCCGCTAAGCGGCACGCGTATCCGCCAGCCGAGCGTATCGCATTTCACGATTGCTGCGCCGAATGTCGGCCCTTCAACGCTGGGCAGAGAAGGACAGGCCGCCAGACGCAACCGTCGATCGACCGGAGCCATGGGACCGCCCGGTTCGCCGATCTTGGCTCCCACGGTCATGGCAACCAGGCCGTCGATACGGTCCAGATTTTCAAACCTCTGTTGTGCCAGCGCAGGCTGGGCACAGGCTGCTGACAGCGCAAGGATGGCGATCAGGGGCAGCTTGGTCACAGGACTTCTCCGAATGCGGGCAGATTCATGCCACGCATTAAGCAATGACCATGGCTAATATTCCGTTAACGCGGCGAGCCGACCTGCCCGACGCGGATGACCTGCCCCTTGCCGGTATCGCCATCCATCTGGTCCAGCCCCCGGATGCGAAGCCGGTCTTCGGCCAAGCCCTGCGCCTTCAGTTCACGCGCAACCGCGCCCAGCCTTGCGGCAGCCAGATCCCATGGATCGAACCGCCGCCGCGCTGGGTCGGTGCCCTGGCTGCTGATGTCGATCCTGCCGCCGCCTGATCTCAGGCCAGCCGTTGTCCGCGCGATCGCGGCCCTGCCCTGACTGGACAACAGCGCTTCATCGGGCAGGAACAATGTCGCCGCCCGCCATTCAACGACGGAACTGGCCGTGCGTCCGCCAAATTGCTGCCTCACCTGGGCGAGCATGCCGTCACGTTTATGCCCGCTCGCCTGCAACAGAATGAAAAAGCCGAGCAGCAGCAGCAGCAGATCGGCGAAGCTGACTGCCCACCGGTTGCGCCGCGCCTGCGATGCTATGGCGGTCATGCGACCTCTCGCATCGATGCGCGGCGCACCGGCACATTTTCACGCCGCGCGATGGTCAACATGCGGTCGGCAGCTTCCTTCTGCCATGCAAGTTCGCGTTCCGACAGGTCGGCGAGCCTGCTGGCAACAGGCGCGGCGATCAGATTGGCGATCACCACGCCATAGAGTGTCGTCAGCAGCGCCAAGGCCATGGATGGGCCGAGTGCGGCGGGATCGTCCATCGCGGCGAACATGCCGATAAGGCCCAGGATCGTGCCCGCCATACCCAGCGCAGGCGCGGCGTCGGCAATCGACAGCCAGACATTGCGCGCGCTGGCATGGCGCCGCGCGCGGTCCGACAGGGATTGCGACGCCCAGATTTCAAATTGTTCGGTCCGGTCGCTGTTCGCCAGGCGGCGCGCCGCTTCGGCAAGAAAGGGGTTGGCTGTTTTCACCCGGTCGGTGCAGGCCAGGCCGCGCAGCTGCGCGACCTCGTCGATCTTTAGCAAGGCCGATCGCGCGACCATCTGGTCCTTGCCCGGATCGGCGCGGAATAGCGGCACGAGCGCCGCGAGCGCCCTGCCGATTGCCGGGCCGCCATTCTGGAAAAGCGCAACCGCGCCGACGCCCGAGATCATCACCGCCAGCGTCAAGGGATCAATCAGATGCGCCAATGTCCCGATCATCAACCTGTCCCCACTTAACGCCCGAGTCCTGGCGGCAAAGCATTGCCAGGGAGCGGCAAAATCTTGCCGTCCTTGCCGCTGCTCCCGTTTCAACCCACAGATTTCCGCCATTTCCGTGCCAGTCGTTGCGTCACCCACGCAAATTGGCACGGCTCTTGCGAATACACCTTCGGATCACCCGCGGTTCACGCCATCAGGCTTTAGAACGGCGGATGTCCGACACGATTTAGGGCTTCGGCTCAAAAAGACGGAAAGACGAAAATGTCGCTGGAAGACGGACTGTTCGGAGTACATGGAAAGGCGTTAGCGCTTCGCTCGCAACGTCTGTCCCTGCTCGCGTCCAACATCGCGAACGCCTCGACCCCCGGTTACAAGGCGCGCGACATCGACTTCGACGCCGCGCTGAAAGAAGCGACCACGCGCCAGCAGGGCAGCGGAATCGCGGATGTCAGCAAGGCGGTCGATGACAGCATGGGCTATCGCGTGCCGCTACAGCCCAGCCTGGATGGCAACACCGTCGAACTCAGCACAGAACAGACGCTGTTCGCTGAAAACGCCGTCAAATACCGCACGACCCTGTCCTTCCTCGAAGGGCGCATCAACACCATCAACCGCGCGCTGAGGGGAGAATGAGCATGAGCGGCTCCGGTCCCATGAACGTATTTGATATCGCAGGGCGCGCCATGAGCGCGCAGCTGGTGCGACTGAACGCGACCGCATCCAACATGGCGAATGCTGGCAATGTGACCGGCAGCGAGGCGGAAGCCTATCGCGCCATCAAGCCGGTTTTCCAGTCGGTTACCGACAGCCCCGGCGTTTCCACGGTGAAGGTCGCCAATGTCATCACCACCGACGCAAAGCCGACCAAGCGGCACGACCCCAATCATCCGCTGGCCGATGCCAATGGCGATGTCTGGGAAGCAGCCGTGGATAGCAGCGCGGAACTGGTCGACATGATCGAAACCGCCCGCATGTACCAGAATAACGTGCAGGTGCTGAACACTGCCAAGTCGCTGATGCTCGAAACCATAAGGATCGGCAAATGAGCACGACCTCCACCGTCACCGACAGCGCCGGGCTGTCGGTCTATAATCCTTACAAGAATGTCGGCACCGGCAAGTCGGAAATGGGCCAGGCAGATTTCCTGCGCCTGCTTACCGCGCAGATGCAGACACAGGATCCGTTCGAACCGATGGACAACGCGCAGATGGTTTCGCAGATGGCGACCATCACCAACTCCAGCGGCATCGCGGAGATGAACCAGACGCTCAAAGGCCTTGCATCCTCGCTGACCGGATCGCGTCTGGGCGACGCGGCCAGCTGGATCGGCAAGTCGATGCTGATTCAAAGCAACATCGTCGCCCCCGACGCCGCAGGCCAATATATCGGCCAGGTATCATTCAAGGACGCGACCAGCGGAGCGACCGTCGACCTGATCGACGGCAGCGGCAATGTCCTGAAAGCCATCGAACTTGGCAACCAGCCTGCGGGCGACGTCAATTTCTATTGGGACGGCAAGAATGATGCGGGAGAGCAGGTCGCCACCGACGCGCTCAAGATCCGCGTCAATGGCGCTTCGCCCACGCGCGTCGCCAGCTGGGCGACCATCGCCGCCGTCCAGTCACCCGCCGACGGCAGCGCCTCCAAACTCATCACCGCATTGGGCACCTACAGCCCGTCGGACGCTCTTTCACTCGCCTAAGTTACCGATCCACCAAATCCTTTTCACCCAAGGAGCAACGCCATGTCCTTTTACATTTCGCTTTCCGGCCTCAAAGCCGCTCAGACAGATCTTTCGACCATCGCCAACAACGTTTCCAACGTGAATTCGACCGCGTTCAAGAAGAGCAAAGCCGTATTCGGCGACATCTTCGCCGCCGCGCCGATGCAGACGACAACCCAGGTCGCCGGTCAGGGCGTGCGCGCGCAGGGTATCAACCAGCAATTTACCCAAGGCACGATCGAAAGCACCGACAAGACGCTTGACCTCGCCATCACCGGAGAAGGCTTCTTCACCGTCAAACGCGAAGACGGCCAGATCGGCTATACGCGTAATGGCGCGCTGGCGGTCGATCAGGAGCGTTATGTGACCGACACCACGGGCGCCCGCTTGCAGGTGATCCCGCTGGATCCGACGACCGGCCTTCCCACCGTCACGGTTGATTCCACCCTGACATCCGCATCCCTTACCGATTTGCAGATCCCGACAAACTGGCCAGCCGGAGGCACCGGCAACCAACTCAACAGCGTCGGCGTCGGTCAGGATGGCAAGATCAGCGGCGTTTATGCCGATGGCACGACCGTCTATCTGGGCGCTGCGGCGATCGCGGCGTTCAACAGTCAGGAAGGCCTGCGGCAGCAGGGTGACGCGCACTGGACCTCCACCGACGCGAGCGGCCCTGCAATGCTGGGCATGGGTAATAACGGTCTTTACGGTGCTGTCCGCACCGGTGCGCTGGAACGTTCAAACGTCGATATTACGGAAGAACTGGTCAACCTGATTTCAGCCCAGCGCAACTTCCAGGCGAACTCGAAGGCGATCGAGGCGGCCAACACGCTCTCGACCACCATCGTCAACATGCGCACTTAATAGCGGATAGGGATTTGTGCTCCTGCGAAGGCAGGAGCCCAGTCCCGCCGTATGATCTGGGCTCTCACAAGCCACTCGTCTTGTTCGAGTGCCTTCGCAGGAGCACGCAGCGAAATCCGAAACACAGGACAGACCCATGGACCGGCTCGTCAACACGGCACTCACCGCAATGCGCGGCGCGATGGCGCGGCAGGCGGCGATTTCCAACAATCTCGCGAACGTCAACACCGTTGGCTTCCGGGCGGAGATCGCCAATGCAGAGACGCGCTGGATCAAGGGCGATGGTTTCGACACACGGGCGCAGGCATCCGAACAGGTGATCGCCGCCGACATGGCGCAAGGCGCGGTCACTGAAACCGGCAATCCGCTGGACGTGGCCATGAACGGCGATGCTCTGCTCGCCGTTCAGGCCGCCGATGGCAGCGAAGCCTATACGCGCCGCGGCGACCTTAAAGTATCCGACAGCGGACTCCTCACCACCGGCGATGGTTTGCCGGTGCTGGGCGAAGGCGGCCCCATAACCTTGCCGCAGATGGACAGCGTTTCCATCTCGCAGGATGGCAGCATCTGGGGCGTTCCCCAGGGCGGCGACCCGGCGAACCCGCAGCGCGTCGATGGGCTGAAGCTCGTCCGCGCGGTCGGCTCCAGCATCGCCAAGGGCACGGACGGCCTGTTCCGCGAAACCAATGGCGGCGTTCTGCCGACAGACCCGCTCGCCACCGTCACCGGCGGATCGGTCGAAGGGTCCAACGTCAACGCGACATCGGCCCTGGTCGACATGATCGAAGCCAGCCGGGCGTGGGAAACGCAAGTGAAGCTGATCGACACCGCCAAGCAGCTGGATGACGGCGGCGCATCGCTCATGCGGCTTGATGGTTAATTTGGCACGAACCTTGCTGTTCATCCAGCAAGACTGACTTCGCAAGGAAGACGAGACGATGACCAACGCAGCCCTTCACGTCGCCCGCACCGGCCTCGACGCGCAAAACACGAAGATGCGCGTGATCGCCAACAACCTGGCGAACGTCAACACGACCGCCTTCAAGCGCGACCGCGCCGATTTTGAAACCCTCGCCTACCAGCAGATGGTGGCCGCAGGGGCAAACTCGGACAGCGAGAACAAATTCGCCACCGGCCTGAACCTAGGTTCGGGTGTCGCGATGCAGGGCACCAGCAAAATCAACACGCAAGGCACGTTGCAGCAGACCGGCAACGCGCTCGACATGGCGATTGAAGGCTCCGGCTTCTTCCAGGTCCAGCGCCCGGACGGCAGCATAGCCTATACCCGCGCTGGCAATTTCAGCACGACGGCCGAAGGCGTCGTCGTCACAAGCGACGGCCTGCCGCTGATCCCGCAAATCACTGTGCCCCAAGGCGCGACCGGCGTCACCATCGGCAATGACGGCACCGTGACCGCGACGTTGCAGGGCCAGACCGAACCCACGCAGCTGGGCCAGGTCGAACTGGCCAGTTTCATGAACGCGGCGGGCCTGCAGCCGATCGGCGGCAACCTGCTGACTGAAAGCGCCGCCAGCGGCACGCCGCAGGTGGGCATTGCGGGCCTCGATGGCCGCGGCGTCATCCGATCCGGCAATCTGGAAACCTCGAACGTCAACGTGGTCGAGGAACTGGTCGACATGATCGAAACGCAGCGCGCCTATGAGGTGAACAGCAAGATGATCAAGGCGACGGACGAAATGCTGCAATATGTGAATCAGCAGCTGTGAGCCCGATGATGCCCGCCCCCCATAACCCGTTCGGGCTGAGCCTGTCGAAGCCCTTCCCTTCCCTTCAAAAGAAGAAAAGCCCTTCGACAAGCTCAGGGCGAACGGTGATTTTTGCGTTGTGCGCGGCAGCCTTTGTCGCCACCCCGGCAATGGCCGGCAAAAAACGCGATGCCGAGCGGCAATTTTATGCCCCCACCGTCGTTGCCGCCCCTGCCGCGCCGGTGGCGAACGGCTCCATTTTTCAGGCTTCCATGGGCTATACCCCGCTTACCAGCGGCGCGCGGGCGCAGAGCGTAGGGGACATCATCACCATCGTCCTGGTCGAACGCACGCAGGCGACCAAGACGAATTCGGCCGACACCAGCCGCAGCGGCAGCATCGGCCTGACGCCGCCTACTACCGGCCTCTTTTCAAAACTATTTTCGCCCAGCGACATCGGCGCGAGCGGAGATCAGGGCTTCACCGGCAAGGGTAACGCGACCCAATCCAATGCTTTGATGGGTGAGATCACCGTGACGATCGCGGCGGTTTATCCCAACGGCACGATGCTGGTGAAGGGCGAAAAGGCGCTGACGCTCAATCGCGGCGACGAGTTCATCCAGATCAGTGGCTTGGTCCGCCAGGCCGACATCAGCCCGGACAACCGCATCGCATCGACCCGCGTCGCCGACGCCAAGATCATCTACACCGGCAAGGGCGAAATCGCCCGCGCAAGCCGCCAGGGCTGGCTGCAGCGCTTCTTCTCGATGATCAGCCCCTTCTGATGGAGATTGCCATGACGCAATTGAAATGCATCTCCGCCGGCTCCATTGCGAAATCACCGTTCGCCCTGAGCCTATCGAAGGGCTTGTCTGTCTTCAAGGAAGTGAAGAGCTTCGACAGGCTCAGCTCGAACGGATCAAGGCGACGGTTTCGTAATCTTCTTGCTGCGGCGTTTGCGGCTATCGCACTCCTGACCACTCCCGCCCATGCCGAACGGATCAAGGATCTGGGCACCTTTCAGGGCGTTCGTCCCAACCAGCTGACCGGATATGGCATCGTCGTCGGCCTCGCAGGCACGGGCGACGACAGCCTGGACTATGCGACGCAGGGCGTGAAAGGCATGGTTTCGCGCTTTGGCCTGACATTGCCGCAGGGCATCAATCCCGCGCTGAAGAACGCCGCCGCCGTGCTGGTGACGGCCGACCTTCCCGCATTCGCCAAGCCCGGCCAGCGGCTGGACGTCACCGTGTCCGCACTGGGCAAGGCCAAGTCCCTGCGCGGCGGCACGTTGATCATGACCCCGCTTCGCGGTGCGGACAACGAAATCTACGCCATGTCGCAGGGCAATCTGGCCGTCGGTGGCCTCGGCGTTTCAGGTGCTGATGGCAGCCAGGTCTCAGTGAACATCCCTTCGGCTGGCCGCATTCCCGGCGGCGCAACGGTCGAGCGCGCGGTCGCCACCGGTTTCGATACCGCGCCGACCCTTACCTTCAACCTTGCCGAAGCTGACCTCACCACAGCATTGCGTGTGGCGGACGGCATCAACCGCACCTTCGGCGACAACCGCGCGCGCGCAACCGACGCCGTTTCCGTGAACATCGACGCCGCGCCCGGCGCGACCGACCGCATCATGATGATGGGCATGATCGAGAATATCGAGGTCAAGCCCGCCGATGCCCCCGCAAAGGTGATCGTCAACGCCCGCACCGGCACGGTCGTCATCAACGGCGCGGTGAAGATCCACCCGGCGGCGGTCGCGCATGGAAAATTGACCGTCAGCGTCAATGAAAGCCCCCGCATCGTCCAGCCCGCACCCTTCTCTCAAGGTCGAACCGCCGTGGAGCCTTCCAGCTCGATTTCGATCGATCAGGAAAAGAAACCTATGGTTAATTTTAAAGGTGGGGCGTCGCTGACCGATATAGTGAAGGCGGTGAATGCCATTGGGGCGTCCCCTGCCGACATGGTCGCGATCCTCGAAGCCTTGAAGCAGGCAGGCGCGATGAAGGCGGAACTGGTGGTATTGTGATGCAGATTTCAAGCGTTTCATCAGGGGTTCAGCCCGCCGCATCGGCGCAGAAAGCGCAGTTGGAAAAGACCGCGAAGCAGTTCGAGGCGATATTCCTGCGCCAGATGATCGGCACCATGCGCCAGTCAGGCGGCGGCGAAGGCATTTTCGATTCAAGCGCGACCGACCAGTTCCGCGACATGTCCGACGCGCGCACCGCCGATACGATGGCGGAAAAAGGCGCGCTGGGCATCGCGGAGATGTTGCTGCGCCAATATGAAACTCGCCAGCCGGTCGCGGCTGCCGGTCCCGAGCAGGATAAGGGCGAATGAGCGACCTTTTCATCATCGGTGCTTCGGGCACGCGTGCCTATCGGCAAGCGATGGCCGCGATTGCGGAAAATATCGCGAACGCCAGCACCGATGGTTATTCGCGCCGTTCGCTGACGACCGTCGAATCCGGTTCGTCCACCGCGACGATGGCGACCTATATCCCGCGCGCGAACTTCGGCGGGACCGAAGTGAAAGGCGTCAACCGCGCCGCCGATCCCTATCTGGACGCAGCGGTGCGCTATACTGGCACGGCGCTCAGCAATTCGACGGCGCGACTACGGTGGATGACCGACCTGGAAGGCGCGCTGAACGATACGGACACCGGCATCGGCAAGCTGATGACATCGATGTTCCAGAATATCGACAAGCTGGCCGCCAGCCCCAATGACACATCGCTGCGGGTCACATCGCTGGACAGCATCAGTCGGGTGGCGGAGGCATTCCAGCGCACCGCCGCCGACCTTGCCCAGGTTTCCAGCGGCATCGCCATCGAAGCAGAGGCATCGGTCGAAACCATCAACCGGTCGCTGTCGCAACTGGCCGATATCAACAACAGCCTGTTGCGGGCTCAGCCCGGCACGTCGGCCCATGCGCAATTGCTGGACAGCCGCGACGCCGCGCTGAACACCCTGTCTGCCAACCTGAATGTCGATATCAGCTTTGGCGCGCATGACATGGCGACGATCAGCTATAACGGCACGACGATCGTGCAGGGCGACGCCGCCACGACGCTGGCGCTGACCGTCAATGCCAATGGCACGATGGCGATCGCAACCAGCGGCGGCACTGCTCTGACCGCGCCGTCGAACGGCACGCTGGGCGGCCTTTTTTCCGCGGCCGAGACGACCGTGCAACGCCGCACCAGCCTGGACACGCTGGCGCAGCAATTCGTGACGGACATGAACGCCTGGCACGCGCAGGGCCTGACCAATGCCAATGTGGCGGGCGCGCCCCTGCTGTCCTACGGCGGTAGCGCGGCCAGCGTCACCGCGCTGATCACCGACCCCGCAGCAGTCGCAACCAAGTCGGCGGACGGCACGCTCAACGGCAACCTGCTGACCGTTTCCACGGTGCTGCGCGGCAATGGCAGCGCGGAGCAGGGATGGACCGCGATCATCGCATCGCAGGCAAATCTGCTCGCTTCGGTAAAAGCGGAATATACGACCGCACAAGGACGCAGCGATCAGGCGATTGCAGCGCGGGAAGCCGTGAGCGGTGTCGATCTGGACATGGAAGCCGCCGAACTGCTGCGATTGCAGCAGGCCTATTCGGGTTCCGCCAAAATCCTTCAGGTGGCGAAGGAAACTGTCGACGCCATCCTGCAACTGATCTGAGAGGGCTGACCCCATGGTAGGCATCACCAACAAGACGCTGATCGCCGAAATCCGCCGACAGCAACAGCTGTCGCAGGGGATCGTCGAAGGCCAGACCGCCATTTCCACCGGCATTTCCCTGACCAAACCGTCCGACAACGCGCTGGCATGGGTGCAGGTGTCAGAAATCGGCAAGGCGCAGGCCCAGCAGTCCGCGTGGAAGGCCAATATCAGCTATGGCACCACGCGCGCGGCCAATGCGGAAGCCAATCTGGAACAGATCACGACATTGCTCGTACGCGCGCAGGAACTGGTCACGTCGGCCCGCAACGGCAGTCTCAACGCATCGGGACGCGCCGCGATTGTCGAGGAAATGAAGACGATCCGCACCACCATCGACACCATGTTGACGCAGAAGGATTATCAGGGCGTACCTGTATTCGACGATATGCAAAGCGTGCTCGTGCCAGTCAGCCGCGGCCTGAACCTGGCGGTCGTGGGCACGCGGCAGGATGTGTCCGAAGGCATCGACGTCAACGGCACGCCCATGTCGCTGGACGACATCATGGCCCAGAATATCACCGCGCTGGAAAGCGGCACCGACGCCGACCTCATTGCATCGCTCGACGCCATCAGGGCAGGACAGACCCATATCGTCGTCGAACAGGCGAAGCAGGGTGTACGCGGCGATCGACTGGACGTCATCGGCGAGCGACTGACAAATATCGACCTGGACCTGAGCGAACGGCGTCAAGGGCTGGAAGCCACTGACCTTGCCGAAGTGATTTCGTCGGTCAAGGCCAAGCTGCTGCAACTGGAGGCCGCCCAGTCCGCCTTTGCGCGCATCAACCAGCAAACATTGTTCGACCTGATCCGTTAAAAGTTCAGGGGGAGGTAGGATCGTGCTCTTTCCTTCGCGGGAGCACGGCGTGCGCAAGGGCGCTTGCACCAGAACCGACCGAAAAAATCGACGTCCTAAACCTCGCGCTAACCATTGCACGTTAACCATCCAGTGAAGCGCCCTTTTCGGTCGGGCGGAGTCAGCGCCCAAGGGCAGAATTTTCAGGGGTAGACATGTTCGCAATCATTGGCCTGGTCGTGCTGCTCGCCATGGTATTTGGCGGCTTCATCTTCACGGGCGGCGACATTGGTCCCGTTCTGCATGCCCTGCCGCATGAAATGCTGATCATCGGCGGCGCCGCCGTCGGCGCGCTAATCATCGGCAATTCGGCTGCGGACCTGAAAGCGCTGGGCGGCGGTCTGGGCAAGGTGTTCAAAGGCCCCAAATATAAGAAGCAGGATTTTCTCGACTGTATCTTCCTCGTTTCGCGCCTGATGAAGACGCTGCGGGTCGAAGGGCCGGTCGCGCTGGAACCCCATATCGAGGACCCGGCAAGCTCCACCATCTTTTCCGAATATCCACGCCTGATGGGTGACAAAACGCTGATCCATCTAATCAGCGATACGCTGCGCCTGGTGGTCGTCTCCTCCGGCACGCTCGACCCGCATGCGGTGGAAGAGGTGATGGATAACGCGCTCAAGACCCATCACCATGAAGCACTGAAACCCGCCGACAATCTGCAGGGTCTGGCGGATGCGCTCCCCGCGCTCGGCATCGTCGCGGCAGTTCTGGGCGTCGTGAAGACCATGGGATCAATCGACCAGCCTCCGGCGATCCTGGGCGGCATGATCGGTTCGGCGCTGGTCGGCACCTTTCTGGGCGTTCTGCTCGCCTATGGCATGGTCGGCCCCTTCGCCAATCGCTGCCGCGCGGTGATCGAAGCCGACGGGTCAATATATCATGTGGTCAAGCAGATCATCATCGCATCGCTGCACGGCCATCCGCAGCCGCTGGTGATCGAAGCCGCACGCTCTGGCCTGACACACGCCAACCAGCCCGGCTTCGCCGAAGTGTTCGACGGCATGCGGGGCAAATAAGCCATGGCGGAAAAAAAGCGCGGCGGGAACGAACCCGAACCAAGGCCGATCATCGTCAAAAAAATCATCGTCGAAGGGCATGGCGGTCATCATGGCGGCGCGTGGAAGGTTGCCTATGCCGACTTCGTGACGGCAATGATGGCCTTTTTCCTGCTGATGTGGCTGCTGGGCGCAACCACCGAAAAGCAGCGTAAAGGCCTGGCCGACTATTTCACGCCGACGCTGGTTGAGCTGAAGATGGCATCGGCCGGTTCAACCGGGCTGTTCGGCGGCGATTCCATGGTCAGCAAGGAAAATTACCCGACCACCGGCGGTCAGGGCAACCTGGCCATCACAATTCCTCGCGACGCCAGCGGCACCAAGGATCAGGGCGGCAAGGCAACCCGCGCCGCCGACCGCATGAAATTCGAGGCGGTGAAAAAGGAACTGGAAGCGCGCATGGCCCGCAACAAGGGCATGGCCAAGCTGCGCCGCAACGTCCGCTTCACCGAAACGCGCGAAGGGTTGCGCATCGACCTGATCGACGAATCCAATTTTGCAATGTTCACCATGGGCACCGACCGCCTGCTGCCTCAGGCTCGCGCACTGGTCAGCGAAGTGGCCGGGGTCGTGCGCGGCATGCCCAACCCGCTGATCGTACGGGGTCATACCGACGGCCTGCCCTATAGTTCAGGGCAGAGCATGAACAATTGGATGCTTTCGTCCGCCCGTGCCGAAGCCACGCGCAAGACGCTGGCAGCGAGCGGCATCGGCAACGATCGCTTTGCCCGGATCGAGGGCGTGGCCGACCGCGAACCCTTCGCCAAGGGCGACGTCTACGACCCGCGCAACCGGCGCATGTCGATCATCCTTGGCTGGACACGCGGCGGCGGTGCAGGCGGCGAGGATGAAGCAGTGGACGAGGAAACCAAGGCCGCGATCCGCGAACGCGACGATCCGGCGACGGTAGCCCGGACGGAAACGGTCAGGATCGATATGGGTGGAACCACGCTTCCCCAAGGCGCCCAGCTGGTCAATCCAACAGCAGCGGGAACGTCAAATAAGCCCGGCAAGCATTAGATATCTCCATGCGGTGCATGGGGACCGTCTTGCTAAACCGGCAGCACCAGGCTCGCTTCCAGTCCTCCGCCCCCGCGGTTTACAAGTTTCAGCGCGCCGCCATGTTCGGCCATGATCGCCCTCACCAGCGCAAGACCCAGACCCGCACCGCCCGTTTCGCGGTTGCGCGAGCCCTCCAGCCGCGTGAACGGCTCCATCATTTCTTCCATGCGGTCTTCGGCGATGCCTGGCCCGTCGTCCGCCACGGCGAGACGGATCGCCCCTTCTTCGCGGACAACCGAAACATGGGCGCGCTCGCCATAAACGATAGCGTTTTCGATGAGGTTGCGCAGCGCCCTGCGTATCTGCTGCGGCCGTACCGAAGCGACCGCCCGGTCGCTGTCGGCCATGGTGGCGGGCGAGCCAAGCTCGATAAAATCCTCAACCACCGCATCGGCCAGCGCTGAAAGGTCGACTTTCTGCGCCGCTTCCGTACTGCGCCCCGCCCGCGCGAGCGACAATATGTCCTCCAGCATCCGGTTCATCTCATCGATCGTCTGTGACATGCGCGCGCGTTCGCTTTCGTCTTCGACCGATTCGGTGCGGACGCGCAGCGAAGCAAGCGGCGTGCGCAGATCATGGCCGATCGCGCCGAGCATCCGATCCTTTTCATCCAGCATTGCGACGATACGGCTGCGCATGGCGTTGAACGCCATCGTCAGGTCACGCACATCGCCGGGGCCGCGTTCTTCCACCGGATCAGCCGAACCGGTGTGCGCAAATTGCTGCGCTGACCGCGTAAGCTGCCCCAGCGGTCGCGCCAGCCGGCGCCCGACCCACAGCAGCGGCGCCAGCACGATGACGTAGAGGATCAAGGTCTGGCCGATCAACCAGCCGCCAAAACGCGGCGGGCGGCCCCCGCTACGGCTTTGCGTCACCACCCATTTGCCCGGTTCATATTGAACCGCCATGACCAGGCGGCGAGGTCGGTTATCCTCCGCAAAGTCGCCGCCTGTGCGCATGCGCAGCCGTTCCCAGCGGCGCAGTGGCGCGGGTTCCTTCGCTTCGACCACGCGGATCGAATAGATGCGCAGCCCCGCGTCAGCGAACATGGCGAGCGCGCGCCTTTCCACTTCGGGACGGGCGTCCCCCGTCAGTTGCGGCGCTCTGTCCAAGAAACGTGCGCGTGGCCTATCCCCCATCGGGCGGTCGCCGCGATTGTCCAGCGCATCGACGATGCGATAGACGGCGGGTGCGGTCTGCGCTGTCAGTGTCAGGCTATTGCGTTCGCGCAGGAGAAGACCGAAGTTTATCGCTTGGGCGACGAACAGTGCGATGGCGACCAACAGGATGATCTGGCCAACCAGGCTTTGCGGCCACAGGCGAAAGCGCTTCACAGCTTTCTCACATCGGCGGACAGCGTATAGCCGCCCCCCCAGACCGTCTTGATGAGCGTGGGGTTTTTAGGATCAGGCTCGATCTTCTTGCGCAGGCGGCTGATCTGGTTGTCGATGGCGCGGTCGAAGGCGTTCGCTTCACGCCCTTGGGTGATGTCGAGCAGCTGGTCGCGGCTCAGCACCTGATTGGGGCGCGTGGCAAAGGCGAGCATCAGATTATATTCGGCGGTCGACAGGGGCAACGCCACCCCTTCCCGATCCACCAGCACCCGTTCCTGCGTCTTTAGCAGCCAGTCCGCAAAAGCATAGGTCGCGCCGTCGGGAGCGGTAACGCGCTGGCCCCCGGTCGCAACGCGACGAAAGATCACCTTGATCCGGGCGACAAGCTCCCGCGGGGAAAAGGGTTTCAGCACATAATCGTCTGCGCCCATCTCCAGCCCAACGATGCGATCGGTCTCCTCCGACTTCGCGGTTAGCAGGATGACGGGGGTTTCACTGGTTGCGCGGACATGGCGGCAGAGCGACAATCCATCCTCACCGGGCATCATGATGTCGAGCACCACGAGGTCGATGGCGTTTGCGTTCAGCCTGATCCGGGCCTCCGCAGCGCTTTCCACGGCAGTCACGCGAAAACCGTTGCGCGACAAATATTGCGCCAACGGTTCGCGGATGGAACGCTCGTCATCGACGAGCAGCAGATGGGGGCGTTCAGTCATAGGGGGTTCTTGTCACGGCTGCTGGCCAGTGGGAAGGGTGAAGGCAGCGTCCAACCCTTCCCACCTGCTGTTGAACGTCGCCCAGTCATGGGATCAGTTTCTGGTGCCCGTTTTGGCCGCGTCCCGACGCGCCTGCCAGGCATCACGCATCGTCTTGCGCGCCGCCTTCATCTCATTGGCGGAAACCGATCCATCATTGTTGGTATCGGCCTTGTCGAACATGGCCAGCGGACCGGCGATGAATTCGGCACGGGTAAGGACGCCATCCTTGGCAGCGGCGCCATGACCATCGCCCATGCCACGGAACATCATGCCCTTGCCCATGCCATCCCGGTCACGATGGCCCATCCCATGGCTCTTGCGCCCGCCGGGGCGGTCGCCGTCCTTCCGGGTGCCGCGAGCCTGATGGCCTGCATCGAATTCAGCCCGGCTGATCTGGCCATTTTTGTCACTGTCGAGCGCGGCGAAGCGCTGGTCAAGGCGCGCCTTGCGGCCAAGTTCACGATCCTGCTTCGTCAGTTTGCCGTCCCTATCATGGTCCAGCCGGGTGAAGCGGGCATCGAGCGCGGCGGTGAGTTCCGCCTTGCTGATCTGGCCGTCCTTGTTGGCGTCAGCCATCATCATGCCGCGATGACGACCATCCTGACCGCCATGACCGGGCTGAGCCAGCGCGAAGTGCGAAGCGGCCAGCCCGCCGACAAAGAGCGAGCCAACCGCAACGGTTCCCAAAAATTTGCGGATCATCTTGTCATCTTCCTTCCAACGGGTTCGATGAACGGCCACCGCCGTCCTTGTGAAACCCTTATGAGGAAGATTTGTCCCGCAAGCTTGTCATGTCACCCGCCAAATTGTCGTAATTTGTAACGGGAGACATGAGTGGATGATCAGCCGTCCCGACGCCCCAGCAACCGCAACCGAAGCGCATTCAGCTTGATAAAGCCCGCCGCATCCCGCTGGTCATAAGCGCCCGCATCATCTTCGAACGTCACCACCTTCTCGCTGTAGAGCGAATAAGGCGACTTGCGCCCAACGACCTGAACGCTGCCCTTGTACAGCTTCAGCCGGACGGTGCCTGTCACCTTCTCCTGGCTATGGTCGATCGCCGCCTGCAACATCTCACGCTCCGGCGAGAACCAGAAACCGTTATAGATCAGTTCGGCATATTTGGGCGCCAGCTCATCCTTCAGATGCGCCGCACCCCGGTCCAGCGTCAGCTGCTCGATACCGCGATGGGCCAGATGATAGATGGTGCCGCCCGGCGTTTCATACATGCCGCGCGACTTCATGCCGACGAAGCGGTTCTCGACCAGATCCAGCCGACCGATGCCATGCTTGCGGCCATATTCGTTCAGCGTCTCCAGCAAAGTCGCCGGGCTCATGCCCACGCCATTGATCGCCACGCCGTCGCCCCGCTCGAAATCGACCGTGATATATTCCGGCGCGTCAGGCGCGTCCTCCGGGTTCACCGTGCGCGAGAAGACATAATCCGGCACTTCTTCCCACGGATCTTCGAGCACCTTGCCCTCGGAAGAGGTGTGCAGCATGTTCGCGTCGGTCGAAAACGGGCTCTCGCCACGCTTGTCGCGGGGGATGGGAATCTGGTGCTGCTCGGCAAATTCGATCAGCTTCGTGCGGCTCGCCAAGTCCCACTCACGCCACGGCGCGATCACCTTGATGTCGGGTGACAACGCATAATAGCCCAGCTCGAAACGCACCTGATCATTGCCCTTGCCGGTCGCGCCATGGCTGACCGCATCCGCGCCGACCTGCCGCGCGATTTCGATCTGCCGCTTGGCGATCAGCGGCCGCGCGATCGACGTGCCGAGCAGATACAGCCCCTCATACATCGCGTTGCCGCGCATCATCGGGAACACATAGTCCTTCACAAACTCTTCGCGCAGGTCGTCGATGAAGATATGCTCATCCTTGACGCCCATCAGCTTGGCCTTCTGCCGCGCAGGCTCCAACTCCTCGCCCTGCCCCAGATCGGCGGTGAAGGTCACAACTTCACACTGGTAGGTCTGCTGCAGCCACTTCAGGATCACGCTGGTGTCGAGCCCTCCTGAGAAGGCAAGGACAATGCGGTTGATCTTATCGGACATGGGTGGAGCGACCTTCCTTGAAGCTGGCCTTGAAGCTGGCGCGAAATTACCGGCGCGCCGGTATCAGGGGTAGGCCTGAAGTGCAACCGAATCGAGAAGACTGTGCATAAGCAAAAGGGCGACGGCAACGCCATCGCCCTTTCCTAACACCATGTCGATGCTTAACGCGTTTGCGGTTTGAATGTCATTCCGCGCTTGCGGTCCGCACCCATGCGATAAACCGTCTGCATCTGCGGTTCGGCATGAACGGTCTGCGGGGGTGCTACGTCATTGATCGCAGCATTCTGCCCCGCCGCCGCCTGTTCTTGCTGAGCCAACAGAAAGCGCGCTCTTACCATCCGCTTGCGCGGGGTGAGGAAGGGATTTTCCGGGCTCGGCGGGGCGGCGACCATGGCGGCCAGACCGCCTCCTACTCCCGCCGACGCGAGATTCGCAGCTGGCACTGGAGCCGCGGTCGGCACTACGGGAGCAGCGACCGGTTGATCATTATAAACGACCTGGTCGCTCACAGTTTCGCCCCTGGTTCCACGACGACGACGACGGCTTACAGCCGCAGCGCCCAGCCCCAGAAGCAGCAGCGCACCGCCGCCCAAAGCCGTGGGCAGAACCCAGTCATTCATCGCAGCATTTTCATCTGTGCGGGTGACAACCGGCTCAGGCGCTGCGGTCGCCTGATCAGGGGCCATCACCGCAACTGGCGCTTCAGGCTGAGGCGCGGCTTCAACCGTCCGTTCGATCGGGGGTGGAGTGGTTGGCACCTCCGCACGTGCCGAACGGGCAATAGGAGCAGCCTGTGGGACGGGAGCCGATTTCACACTTTGCTCAGCGGCCTCCTGTTCGGCTGCGGCACGCGCTGCGGCGATGCGTTCCTGTAACGGCGCTGTTGGTTGAACCATTGGTTGCGGCGTGGCGGCGTCCGCCGACAGGTCGGCAGGCGGCGATACAGGCACTGCTATGACGGGCGCCGAAACAGTCGGTAGCGCCACCAACGGTGGGGCGGTGTCTGAAACAGCAGCGTCCTGCGCATAGCCATAGGTGGAATTCAAAGCCAGAACAGCGACAATCGCGGAACCGGCTGGGCGGATTTTTAAAATATATCCTCTCATAGCTAAAGTTGAACTCTCGATACGTTCAATTCAGCGCATGATAAGCCCAGTTTCCACGATAGTTTGATCCATCAGAGCGACGAAACGTTCCTCGATAGTTCAATATGAACAAATATTCACCTTGTTACAGGTCGCATATAGCCTGCATCATCATTTTTTGTCTGTATCATCCTGATTTTCGCGGCGGCTATTCTCCAGTCGATCCGATTGACGCTGCGCCTCTTGCGCCTGCCGTTCGCTTTCTGTCTTCGTGCGGCCAAACTTTGCGCGATTAGACTGCGCCTTTATTTCCTTTTCTGCCCGCGCCCTGTCCTTGCGCACCTGCCGCAGATTGATGATGTCCCCCATGCCGCCTCCGAAAGAAGTCCCTGCTCCGCTGCCAGATGCCACCGTGCGGCTATCGATGCAAAAGCCCATTATCACGCTTACCCCCGTGCGACATTTCCATTATCAACACGCCATGGCCACATCTTCACTGCGCCAACTGGACATATTCGCACAGATGGTGGCGTCCGGTAATGCTGCCATTTGCGCACGCGACCTTGGCATTTCGGTTGAAAAGGTGGCGCAGGACCTCGCGTCGCTGGAGATGCGCTTGGGCTATCGCCTGTTCGACGAAATTTCGGGCAACCTCCGGCTGACGGCGGCAGGACGCAAGACCGCCGAGGCCATGACCCTGCTGTCACGGGACGATCCTGAAAGCTGGAGCAGCAGCAAGGTGGATGAGCCGGATCCGCAGGCGCACGACCGGGAGGAACGGCAGTCCATCGTGCTGGCGGCCCCCGCTCCGGTATTCGGTCGCTTTCAGGAGGCGCTCGCCGCTTTCGAAGCGGCCAATGAGGATGTCGCGATCACGCTGGACTTGACTATCCACCTCGCCGAAGAAGCCGCGACGGCGTTGCGAGAGGGGCGGGTGGACATCGCCTATTTCTACGCGCTCGGCGAAACCGCGGACCTGCCATCACGCTATGGTTGGTCTGAACAGATCAACCTTTATGCCGGGAACACCCACCCGCTCGCGCTGCAGGACAGTGTGAGCGCGCAGGATCTTGCAACCTTGCCGATGCTGATGATGGAACGGCCCAATCCCCTGCGGCGGATCATAGACGCCGCCCTGGCAAGGGATGGCATCCGCACCGGCGATCCGGTGCTGGAAACGGACAATATGTTCGACATCATGACCATATTGCGGGAAGGCGCAGGCTGCTTTGCAGCCTTTGGCCCCTTGGCCCGCGACTTGGGGCGCCTTGGCGGGATTCGGCGGCTCGCGCTCGAACGCTCCCTGCCTGTCGTCGAAGTGAGGCAGGCGACAGGAACGCGAGCAGCGAACGGATCGGCAGCCACCGCGCTGGCGGATTATCTGTTCCTCTGATCATTCCCTTAATGCCGATGCTGAAAATCTCCATGCCATGCCCGATTTTCTCATTGATATGTTATAACATCGACGGTAGAGGAGCGCAGCTTTCGATATCTTGAAGGACGAATATCCGATGCTCCGGCTCCCCCTGCTGCGCGCCAGCTGCGCCATCGCCGCCCTTACCCCTGCCATCCCCGCTTTGGCGGAAGTCAGCACGCCGCCCACTCCACCGGCCTATCATGACGACCGGGCCGACATCATCGTCACCGCCATCATTCCCCGGCGGCAGGGCGACATATTGTCGGGCACGTCGGTGGTGACCGGCGAAGAACTCGTCCGCGCGCTCCGCCCCACCATCGGCGAAACGCTGGCCCGTCAGCCCGGTGTATCCGCCACCTCCTTTGGACCCAACGCATCGCGCCCGGTGCTGCGCGGCTTTCAGGGCGAGCGCGTGCGAATCCTGACCGACGGCGTGGGCAGTTTCGACGTGTCGAACACGTCCGTCGATCACGCGGTCGCGATCAATCCCCTGACCGCCGACCGTATCGAGATATTGCGCGGTCCCGCGGCGCTTCTATACGGGTCATCGGCAATTGGCGGCGTGGTCAATGTGATCGATAGCCGGATACCGCGACGGGTGCCGGACGAACCAATCCACGTGGACGGCATCGCCACCTATGGCAGCGCAGCGGACGAACGGACGGTTGCTGGAGAGATTGAGGTGCCGTTGGGCGGCGGGCTGGTCGCTCATGCGGATGGCAGCTACACCAAGACCGGCGACCTGCGGACCGGCGGCTATATCCTGGCAGCGCCACTTCGCGCCATCGCGGCTGATTCCGACGAAGAAGAAATCCGCGAAGACGGGCGTCTGCGCGGCAAGCTGCCCAACACGGCGGCCGAAACATGGGAAGTGGCGGGCGGCCTGGCCTATGTCGGCGATCGCGGCAATCTGGGCTTTTCGGTCTCACACAGCGAAAACCGTTACGGCGTTCCATCACGCATCGATGTGACCGAGGCCCATGATCATGATCATGATCATGATCACGATCACGATCACGATCACGATCACGAAGAAGAACATGGCCATTCCCATGAAAACGTGACCCTGGCCATGCAGCAAACACGCGCGGACCTGCGCGGCGAAGTGGCGGTGAATGGCGGGTTCCTCGACAGTATCCGACTGCGCGCCGGCTGGGCGACCTACCGGCATGACGAAATCGAACCCAGCGGCGAAATTGGCACTACATTCCGCAATCAGTCCATGGAAAGTCGGCTGGAGCTGATTCAGTCACGTCGTGGCAATTGGGATGGCGCGTCCGGTGTGCAATATTTCACCCGCCGCTTTTCCGCCAATGGCGAAGAGAAGTTCCTGCCCAAAAATGACACGGAACAATTGGGCTTCTTCACCCTGCAATCGGTCGATCTGGGCGATATGCGGCTGGAAGCAGGCGCGCGCTATGAAAAGACGAAGCTGCGTTCGGTCCCCGACGCCGACCTGTTCATCGCGGGCCAACGGCGCAATTTTGACGCCTTTTCAGCATCGATCGGCGCTAGCCAGCAAATCGTTCCGGGCTGGCGGTTGGGGTTGAACCTTGCCCGCACGGAACGCGCGCCATCTGCCGAAGAATTGTTCGCGCGCGGCAATCACGCCGGGACGCAGGCATTTGAACTGGGCAATCCGGGCTTTGGCCTGGAAAAAAGTTGGGGCGTGGAAGGCACGCTGCGCGGTCAGGGCGACGGCTACGGCCTGTCGCTGTCCGCCTATCACAACTGGTTCAATGGCTATATTTACGACGCCATCGTGGACGACAGCATATGCATGGCCGCCAATGGTGGCGCGGAACTGGAGTTTCCATGCTTCCAATATGCGCAGGCAAATGCCCGCTACTGGGGTTTTGAAGCGGAGGCTTCGGCCAAGCTCGGGCAAATCGGTCGCTATGCCGTTAATGTGGATGGCGTAGCCGACTATGTCCGGGCAACGATCACCAGCGCGGGCCCGGCGCCCCGCATCCCGCCGCTTCGCCTGCTGGGCGGCCTGGAACTGCAGGACGACCGACTGACGCTGCGCGGCGAGGTGGAGCACAGCTTCGCCCAAGACCGGATCGCGGCGACCGAAACACGCACCGGCGGCTTTACGCTGGTGAATGCGTCGCTGTCCTTCAAACCGTTCAGCGGCAACGATCGCACCAGCATCACCGTCAGCGCCAATAATATCTTCGACGTGGAGGCGCGGCGTCATGCCAGCGTGCTGAAGGATTATGCACCGCTGGCCGGGCGAGACGTTCGCGTCACAGCCCGACTGTCGATCTAAATCTAGTTGATTGCGCTATGTGACGTTTTCGTTACATAGCGCTGGCATGGATCAGGGGCGACCAGACATTGGCGCGGCCAGCCGCGCTGCGCTGGAACTATGGTGATGCGCCAGATCGCCGCGCTGCCCTATGCCACGGACGCCGACGGATCGATGCGCATCCTGTTGATCACGTCACGGGAGACGCGGCGCTGGGTCATTCCCAAGGGCAATCGTATCAAGGGCATGGCCGGGCACCGCGCTGCCGAAGTGGAAGCCTATGAGGAAGCAGGCATCCACGGCATTGCCTGCCCCGCCCCCCTGGGCCGTTACCGATATGACAAGCGGCGCAAGAGCGGCACGCGTGAGGCAACGGTGGATGTTTTCCCCCTTGCCGTCACGGGCCAGTTGCCGCAATGGCCCGAACAGGGGCAGCGGGAACTTCGCTGGTTCCCGGTCGCAGAAGCCGCGAAGGCCGTCGACGAACCCGATCTACAATCCATTATCGCTGCCTTTCGCGAACCCCCCGGAAATCCGGGCTGGTTTTTCCGCATGCTGCTGCGGATCAGGGAATGGCAAACCGAAAGGACTGGAATGCTGCGCTGGTTTCATGCGTTGATGCCCAAACAGGGCCGCTTTTTCGAACAATTCGAAGATCATGCCACAATGCTGGTCGCGGGTGCGGATGCGCTCGCGAAGTTGCTGAAGGGCGGACCTGACATGGACGCGCATATTCGGGAGATTTCCGAACGCGAGCATGAAGCGGACGACATCATTCGCGAAGTATTGCAGGATGTGCGCCGGATCTTTGTGACGCCGTTTGATCGCAGTGCCATCACCGGCCTGATCGGCGTCATGGATGACGCCATCGACCAGATGAACCAGACCGCCAAGGCGATCGCCCTGTTCGAGGTCAAGGAATTCGCGTCGCAGATGCAGGACATGAGCGCGCTGATCGTCGAATGTGCGCGGATCACCGCCGAAGCCATGCCGCTTTTGCGCTCGCTCAACCTGAATTCCGTCCGGCTGCACGATCTGACCGAAAGGCTGGTGAAGCTGGAAGGCCATGCGGACATATTGCATGAGGCGGGCCTGAAGGCGCTCTATAACAAGGCGCGGCAGGGCAATCCGATGGACTTTGTCGTTGGGCACGAAATCTACGCGCATCTGGAAAAGGTGACGGACAGGTTCGAGGATGTCGCCAACGAGATTTCCGGCCTGGTCATCGACCACGCCTGATCGCCGCTTCGACCGAGCCCAGACCCGATGGAACCCCATATCGCCTTTCCGCTGCTGATCGCCCTGATCGGCGTCGCCCTTGCCTTCGACTTTCTGAACGGCCTTCACGACGCGGCCAATTCCATTGCCACGATCGTATCGACGCGCGTGCTGAAACCGCAATATGCCGTAGCCTGGGCGGCTTTCTTCAACTTCATCGCCTTCCTCTTCTTTGGCCTTCATGTGGCAGAGACGGTGGGCAAGGGAATCGTGGACGCCAGCATCATCGATCCGCCGGTGATCTTTGGCGCTCTGATGGGCGCCATCGCCTGGAACCTCATCACCTGGGCGCTCGGCATCCCGTCATCCAGCAGCCACGCATTGATCGGCGGCTTGCTGGGCGCGGGCACCGCCAAGGCGGGGTTGAGCGCCGTCGTCTGGACCGGAGTGTTCAAGACCAGCGCCGCCATCGTACTGTCACCCGCCGTCGGCCTGCTGCTGGCGCTGCTGCTGGTGCTTATCGTCAGTTGGATATTCCGCCGCTTCACGCCGCAGGGCGCGGATCGCGTGTTCCGCAAGCTCCAGCTTGTGTCGGCATCGCTCTATTCCTTGGGGCATGGCGGCAATGATGCGCAAAAGACGATGGGGATCATCGCGGTGCTGCTCTATTCGCAGGGCATGCTGGAGGGCGGCTTTCACGTCCCCTTCTGGGTGGTGATTTCATGTCAGGCCGCCATGGGCCTGGGCACGTTGCTGGGCGGATGGAAGATCGTCCACACCATGGGGTCGAAGATCACCCGCCTGACCCCCGCGCAGGGATTTTGCGCGGAAACCGGCGGAGCGATCACCCTGTTCATGGCGACCCATCTGGGCGTGCCAGTGTCCACCACTCATACGATCACCGGATCGATCGTGGGCGTGGGCGCTTCCCGCCGCCTGTCCGCCGTGCGCTGGAACGTTGCGTCCAACATTGTCGTCGCTTGGGTGATCACCCTGCCCGCAGCAGCACTGATCGGCGCGGGCTTCTATGAACTGACGCGGCTTTTCTGACAGCCAACCTGCCGGTCGAAGGGCACTGGTCGATTTTGGTGAGAGCACCCTTCCCAAACGTAGGTCCGCGTTCTATATGCAGTTTCGAAATCCGGTCGTCATGTCGCCTTCGGGCAGTGCGACGACCGTCCCGTGGATCGCCCGGGGACCAGCTTCAAGTAGCGCGCGAAGCTGGCGGGATTGGGCGAAAATCGACGGGTCACAAGACGCTGACAGTGCGGTTCGGACAGTCCCGGCCCGCACTTTTTTGCGTGGAGGCAGAGGGGCGAATCACCCCCTAAGTCGCCCATGTCAGGCTGAATTTCGCTGCGATGCGAAAAAATGCGACGAATTAACAGGCAGGATACGCAATGGCGACCAAAGCTCTCCCCCCGATCAGCAATACCGGCGCGAAGAAGCGCATAAGGAAGGTGTTCGGCGACATCCACGAAGTGGTGCAGATGCCGAACCTGATCGAGGTTCAGCGGGAAAGCTATGAGCAGTTCCTGCGTTCGGACCCATCGCGCGGCTATGTGTCGGGCCTGGAAAAGACCCTGCGGTCGGTCTTCCCGATCCGCGATTTCGCCGGCACCGCCGAAATGGACTTTGTCCATTATGAGCTGGAAGACCCGAAATACGACGTCGAGGAATGCCGTCAGCGCGGCATCACCTATGCCGCGCCGATGCGCGTCACCCTTCGCCTGATCGTGTTCGAAGTCGATCAGGATACCGAAACCCGCTCCGTGCTCGATATCAAGGAGCAGGATGTCTATATGGGCGACATGCCGCTCATGACGGGCAACGGCACCTTCATCGTCAACGGCACGGAACGCGTCATCGTGTCGCAGATGCACCGTTCGCCGGGCGTCCTGTTCGACCATGACCGTGGCAAGACCCACTCGTCGGGCAAATATCTCTTTGCCGCGCGGGTCATTCCTTATCGCGGTTCGTGGCTCGACTTCGAATTCGACGCCAAGGACATCGTCAACGTCCGTATCGACCGCAAGCGCAAGCTGCCAGTGACGGCTCTGCTCTATGCGCTGGGCCTGACCCCTGAGGACATGCTCGGTCATTTCTATAACAAGGTCGTGTTCGTCCGTGGCGAAGGCGGCTGGCAGATCCCCTATCTTGCCGAAGCATGGCGCGGCCAGAAGCCCGCGTTCGACATCGTCGACGCCAAATCAGGCGAAGTCGTTTTCGCCGCCGGTCACAAGATTTCGCCCCGCGCGGCCAACAAGGCGGAAAAGGACGGCCTTGAGACGCTGCTGATCCCGACCGAGGAAGTCTATGGCCGCTACAGCGCCTATGACCTGATCAACGAGAGCACCGGCGAAATCTACATTGAGGCCGGTGACGAAGTGTCTCCCGAAAACCTCGAAAAGCTGGACAAGGCGGGCATCGACCGCCTGGAACTGCTCGACATCGACCATGTCACCACCGGTCCCTGGATTCGCAACACGCTGAAGGCCGACAAGGCTGAAGAACGCGACCAGGCCCTGTCCGACATCTATCGCGTCATGCGCCCCGGCGAGCCGCCGACGAAGGAAACGGCGGAATCGCTGTTCGCCGGTCTTTTCTTCGATCCCGAACGCTATGACCTGTCGGCCGTGGGCCGCGTGAAGCTCAACATGCGTCTCGACCTCGACGCCGAAGACACAGTCACCACCCTGCGCACCGAGGATATCCTCGCCGTGGTCAAGGAACTGGTGAACCTGAAGGACGGCAAGGGCGAGATCGACGATATCGACAATCTCGGCAACCGCCGCGTCCGTTCGGTCGGCGAACTGCTGGAGAACCAGTATCGCGTCGGCCTGCTCCGCATGGAGCGAGCGGTCAAGGAACGCATGTCCTCCGTCGACGTATCGACCGTGATGCCGAACGACCTCATCAACGCCAAACCCGCAGTGGCCGCGGTGCGTGAATTCTTCGGCTCCTCGCAGCTGTCGCAGTTCATGGACCAGACCAACCCGCTGTCGGAAGTCACCCATAAGCGCCGCGTGTCGGCGCTTGGGCCGGGCGGTCTGACCCGTGAGCGCGCTGGCTTCGAAGTCCGCGACGTTCACCCGACCCATTATGGCCGTATCTGCCCGATTGAAACGCCCGAAGGCCCGAACATCGGTCTGATCAACAGCCTCGCGACCTTCAGCCGCGTCAACAAGTACGGCTTCATTGAAACGCCATACCGCAAGGTCATCGATACGAAGGTGACCGATGAGGTCGTCTATCTGTCGGCGATGGAAGAAGCCAAGCACACGATCGCGCAGGCAAACGCTGAACTGAACGCCGACGGCACGCTGGCCGAAGACCTGATCTCAGCGCGGGAAGCGGGCGAATTCCTGATGGCGCCCAAGGACCACATCACCTTGATGGACGTCAGCCCCAAGCAGCTGGTGTCGGTAGCCGCCTCGCTCATTCCGTTCCTGGAAAACGATGACGCCAACCGCGCGCTCATGGGATCGAACATGCAGCGTCAGGCCGTGCCGCTGGTCAGTGCTGAGGCGCCGTTCGTCGGCACCGGCATGGAAGGCACGGTTGCACGCGATTCCGGTGCTGCCGTCGCATCCAAGCGTGCTGGCATCGTCGATCAGGTGGACGCGACCCGCATCGTTATCCGCGCCACCGGCGACATCGAACCCGGTCAGTCAGGCGTCGATATCTACACGCTTCAGAAGTTCCAGCGTTCGAACCAGGACACTTGCATCAACCAGCGTCCGCTGGTGAAGGTGGGCGACCTGATCGAAGCAGGTGACGTGATCGCCGACGGCCCGTCGACCGAGTTCGGTGAGCTGGCGCTGGGCCGCAATACGCTCGTCGCGTTCATGCCCTGGAATGGCTACAACTACGAAGATTCCATCCTGATCTCCGAACGGATCGTGAAGGATGACGTCTTCACCTCGATCCATATCGAGGAGTTCGAAGTCATGGCCCGCGACACCAAGCTCGGGCCGGAAGACATCACCCGCGACATTCCGAACGTCGGTGAAGAAGCGCTGCGCAACCTCGACGAGGCAGGCATCGTCTATATCGGCGCCGAAGTGGAGCCGGGCGACATTCTGGTCGGTAAGATCACCCCCAAGGGTGAATCGCCGATGACCCCGGAAGAAAAGCTGCTCCGCGCGATCTTCGGTGAAAAGGCGAGCGACGTGCGCGACACGTCCCTGCGTCTGCCGCCGGGCGTTGCCGGTACGGTCGTTGAAGTGCGCGTGTTCAACCGGCACGGCATCGACAAGGACGAGCGCGCCATGGCGATCGAGCGGGAGGAAATCGACCGTCTCGCCAAGGACCGCGAGGACGAACGCGCCATCCTCAACCGCGCGACCTTCAACCGTCTGCAGGAAATGCTGCTGGGCCAGACCGTCACGGCAGCGCCGAAGGGCGTCAAGAAGGGCATCGAGATCGACGAGGCCCTGCTGGCTGAGGTCGAGCGCCACGAATGGTGGAAGTTCGCGGTCGCGGATGACGCCCGTCAGACCGGCATCGAAGCCGTCAAGGCGCAGTATGACGAAGCGGTGAAGCTGATCGTCGAAAAGTTCGAGGATCGCGTCGACAAGCTGCAGCGTGGCGACGAACTGCCTCCGGGCGTGCTGAAGATGGTCAAGGTCTTCGTTGCGGTGAAGCGTAAGCTCCAACCGGGCGACAAGATGGCTGGCCGTCACGGTAACAAGGGTGTCATTTCGCGCATCCTGCCGATCGAGGACATGCCGTTCCTGGAGGACGGCACCCATGTCGACATCGTGCTCAACCCGTTGGGCGTGCCATCGCGCATGAACGTCGGGCAGATCTTCGAAACGCATCTTGGCTGGGCTGCCCGTGGCTTGGGTGAACAGCTCAAGCACGCGCTGGAGGATTGGCGGGAAGCCAATCCGAATGCGCAGGCTGGCGAAATGCCCGAAGCGGTCAAGACGCGCCTGCTGGAAACCTATGGCGAACATTATGCCGATCAGATCGAAGGCCGCTCTGCGGAGCAGATCGTCGATCTTGCCGAGCATCTGGCACGTGGCGTGCCGATGGCGACGCCGGTGTTCGACGGCGCCCGTGAAGCCGACGTGTCGGCGATGCTGGAACTGGCCGGGCTGAACACGTCGGGCCAGTCGGATCTGTATGACGGCCGCACCGGCGACCGTTTCGACCGTAAGGTGACTGTGGGCATCATCTACATGCTGAAACTGCACCACTTGGTCGATGATAAGATTCACGCACGTTCCATCGGTCCCTACAGCCTCGTCACCCAGCAGCCGCTGGGCGGTAAGGCACAGTTCGGTGGTCAGCGCTTCGGTGAAATGGAAGTGTGGGCGCTCCAGGCCTATGGCGCCGCCTACACGCTGCAGGAAATGCTGACCGTGAAGTCGGACGATGTCGTGGGCCGCACCAAGGTCTATGAAGCGATCGTCAAGGGCGACGACACGTTCGAAGCTGGCATCCCCGAAAGCTTCAACGTGCTGGTCAAGGAAATGCGCTCGCTGGGCCTTAACGTCGAACTCACCTCGCTGGACGAAATTCCTGAGGAAGACGGCGGCTTCGCGCAGGCAGCGGAATAAGGGGTTTGCGGGGCGCGACCTGACGGTGGCGCCCTCCCCTCCGCACCAGAAATTTGCCCTCATGAGGGAATGAAAAAGATGAATGAACTGACCAACTTCGCGAACCCCGTCCAGAAGGCTGAAACCTTCGACCAGATCCAGATCGGCCTCGCGTCGCCGGAGCGCATCCGCTCATGGTCCTTCGGTGAGATCAAGAAGCCGGAAACCATCAACTATCGGACGTTCAAGCCCGAGCGCGACGGCCTGTTCTGCGCCCGCATCTTTGGTCCGATCAAGGACTATGAATGCCTGTGCGGCAAGTATAAGCGCATGAAATACAAGGGCATCGTCTGCGAGAAGTGCGGTGTCGAAGTCACTGTGTCGAAGGTCCGCCGCGAGCGCATGGGCCATATCGAACTGGCCGCTCCTGTCGCGCACATCTGGTTTCTGAAGTCGCTGCCCTCGCGCATCGGCCTGCTGCTCGACATGCAGCTCAAGCAGCTTGAGCGCGTGCTGTATTTCGAAAGCTACATCGTCACCGAGCCAGGCCTGACCCCGCTCGAAAAGTTCCAGCTTCTGAACGAAGACGAACTGCTCGATGCGCAGGACGAATATGGCGAGGACGCCTTTTCCGCCGGGATCGGCGCGGAAGCGGTCAAGCAGATGCTGATGGACCTCGACCTTGAGGGCGAGAAGCAGGCGCTGCTGGACGAGCTGGCTGTCACAAAGTCGGAACTGAAGCCCAAGAAGATCATCAAGCGGCTGAAGGTCGTCGAGAGCTTCCTGGAATCGGGCAACCGCCCCGAATGGATGATCCTGGACGTGGTGCCGGTCATCCCGCCAGAACTGCGCCCGCTGGTCCCGCTGGACGGCGGCCGTTTCGCAACCTCGGACTTGAACGACCTCTATCGTCGCGTCATCAACCGTAACAACCGCCTGAAGCGCCTCATGGAACTGCGCGCGCCGGACATTATCGTCCGTAACGAAAAGCGCATGTTGCAGGAAGCCGTCGACGCCCTGTTCGACAATGGTCGTCGTGGCCGCGTCATCACTGGCGCGAACAAGCGCCCTCTGAAGTCGCTGTCCGACATGCTCAAGGGCAAGCAGGGCCGCTTCCGTCAGAACCTGCTCGGCAAGCGCGTCGATTATTCGGGCCGTTCGGTCATCGTGACCGGCCCGGAACTCAAGCTGCACCAGTGCGGCCTGCCCAAGAAGATGGCGCTCGAACTGTTCAAGCCCTTCATCTACGCCCGCCTCGACGCCAAGGGTCTGTCCATGACCCTGAAGCAGGCGAAAAAGTGGGTCGAGAAGGAGCGCAAGGAAGTCTGGGATATCCTGGACGAAGTGATCCGCGAGCATCCAGTCATGCTGAACCGCGCGCCGACGCTCCACCGCCTCGGCATCCAGGCGTTCGAACCCGTGCTGATCGAAGGCAAGGCGATCCAGCTTCACCCGCTCGTCTGCTCGGCCTTCAATGCCGACTTCGACGGTGACCAGATGGCCGTCCACGTTCCGCTGAGCCTTGAGGCGCAGCTGGAAGCGCGCGTGCTGATGATGTCGACCAATAACATCCTCAGCCCCGCGAACGGCAAGCCGATCATCGTTCCGTCGCAGGACATGGTTCTGGGCATCTATTATCTGTCCATGGAACGTGAAGGCGAGCCTGGCGAAGGCATGCTGCTGGCTGACATGCAGGAGGTCCATCAGGCCCTCTTTGCCAAGGCCGTAACGCTGCACTCGAAGATCATCTCGCGCGTTCCGCAGACCGACGAAGCCGGTCAGCAATATATGAAGCGTTTTGAGACTACGCCGGGCCGCATGCTGCTGGGCGAATGCTTGCCGCAGAACCACAAGGTGCCCTTCGACGTCGTCAACCGCCTGCTCACCAAGAAGGATGTGGGCGATGTGATCGACGAAGTTTATCGTCACACCGGCCAGAAGGACACGGTGCTGTTCGCCGACGCCATCATGGCGCTGGGCTTCCGCCACGCATTCCAGGCCGGCATCTCGTTCGGCAAGGACGACATGGTGATCCCGGATTCGAAGGAAGGCACCGTTGCCGAAACCAAGGCGCTGGTTGCCGACTATGAGCAGCAATATCAGGACGGCCTGATCACCCAGCAGGAAAAGTACAACAAGGTGATCGACGCCTGGAGCCGTTGCGGCGACCAGGTCGCGAACGCCATGATGGACGAAATCCGCGCCCAGCCCAAGGATCCGCAAACCGGCCGCATGGCCCAGATCAACTCGATCTACATGATGGCGCACTCCGGTGCCCGTGGTTCGCAGGCCCAGATGAAGCAGCTTGCCGGTATGCGCGGCCTGATGGCCAAACCTTCGGGCGAGATCATCGAAACGCCGATCATCTCGAACTTCAAGGAAGGTTTGACCGTCCTTGAATATTTCAACTCGACCCACGGCGCCCGTAAGGGCTTGGCCGACACCGCGCTCAAGACCGCGAATTCGGGTTACCTGACCCGTCGTCTGGTCGACGTGTCGCAGGACTGCACGATCGTCGAGGAAGATTGCGGCACCGAAAAGGCGCTGGAGATGAAGGCCATCGTCCAGGGCGGTTCGGTCATCGCCTCGCTGGGCGAACGCATCCTGGGCCGCACCACGGCGCAGGACATCGTCGACAGCAAGGATGGCACCGTCATCGTTCCGATCGGCACCCTGCTGGACGAACCGCTGGTGGCGCAGATCGAAGCCATTGGGACGCAGGCCGTGAAAATCCGCAGCCCGCTGATCTGCGAAAGCAAGATGGGCGTCTGCGGCAAATGCTACGGTCGTGACCTCGCCCGTGGCACGCCGGTCAATATCGGTGAAGCGGTCGGCGTCATCGCTGCGCAGTCCATCGGTGAGCCGGGTACGCAGCTCACCATGCGTACCTTCCACATCGGCGGCGCAGCGAACTTCAACGAAACGTCGAACCTGGAAGCCATGTCGGACGGCACGATCGAGCTGCGCGACATGCCGACCATCACCGATAAAAATAACCGCCGCCTGTCGCTCGCCCGTAACGGCGAGATCGCGATCATCGACTCCGAAGGCCGCGAACGCGAAACGCACCGTCTGCCTTACGGCGCCACCATCCTGTTTGCGGATGGCGATACCGTGAAGAAGGGCGAACGCTTTGCCGAATGGGATCCGTTCACCATGCCGGTGATCACCGAACGGCCGGGTATCGTGAAATATGTCGACCTGATCGACGGCAAGACACTGACCGAACAGACTGACGAAGCTACCGGCATCGCCCAGCGCGTCGTAACCGAACATCGGGGCGCGGCTCGCACCAAGGAGGATCTGCGTCCACGCCTGACATTGCTGGACGACGGATCGGGTGAAGCGGCCCGCTACATGCTGGCCGTCGGTGCGACCCTGTCGGTCGATGATGGTGCGCAGGTTCAGGCCGGTGACGTGCTTGCGCGTGTCAGCCGCGAAGCGGCCAAGACCCGCGACATCACCGGTGGTCTGCCGCGCGTTGCGGAACTGTTCGAAGCCCGTAAGCCCAAGGACAATGCGATCATTGCCAAGGTGTCGGGCCGCGTCCAGTTCCTCAAGGACTATAAGGCGAAGCGCAAGATCGCCATCGTCCCTGAAGATGGCACCGATTCGGTCGAGTATCTGATCCCCAAGAGCAAGGTGATCGACGTTCAGGAAGGTGACTTCGTGAAGCGCGGCGATAACCTGATCGGCGGGTCGCCTGATCCGCACGACATTCTGGAAGTGCTGGGTATCGAGCCGCTGGCCGAATATCTGGTCGCGGAAATCCAGGAAGTCTATCGCTTGCAGGGCGTGAAGATCAACGACAAGCACATCGAAACGATCGTTCGCCAGATGCTGCAAAAGGTCGAGATCATCGAATCCGGCGACACCACCCTGCTGGTGGGCGAGCAGATCGATCGCGAGGAAATGGACGAGATCAACAGCAAGCTGGCACCAGGCTTCCTGCCTGCCGCTGGCAAGCCGGTGCTGCTCGGCATCACCAAGGCGTCGCTTCAGACCCGCAGCTTTATCTCGGCGGCCTCCTTCCAGGAAACGACCCGCGTCCTCACGGAAGCGGCGGTTCAGGGCAAGAAGGACACGCTGGTTGGTCTGAAGGAAAACGTCATCGTCGGCCGCCTGATCCCGGCGGGCACGGGCGCGGGCATGAACCGCATGCGCGTTGCCGCTTCGTCGCGTGACGCGGCGATGCGGGCCGCGTTGCGGGCCTCTAGCCAGATCGACCTGATCGCGCCCAAAACCGCTGCTCAGGAGCATGCGGCCGAACTGGCGCAGGGTCCTGAAGCAGCGATCGGCGACGATCCGTTGGCCTCCGTCCAGGGTGAGGATTTCACCACCCAGGATCTCGACTGACGCTTTGAAATGAAGGGGGTCGCTTCCTATCTTGGAAAGCGGCTCCCAGCCCACCAACCCGATGAGGGAAGGTGAAAAAGCCCGCCGGACACCTTAATTGGTCCGGCGGGCTTTTTGCGACAGGTGCTGCGCAATTTTGACCATAAGCCAATCGCAATCCACTTGACCTGTCCACCAAGCGGGCCTATTTGCGCGCTTCCGATGCGATTAACCGTCGCCTTGGTGCCCGATCCTCTAATGGTAAGAGAGCGGACTCTGACTCCGTCAATCAAGGTTCGAATCCTTGTCGGGCATCCAAACTTTTCTCAGAAATAACAAGCACTTCACTGCATTTAGCCATGCCTGAGCTGGCATTTTCATGTTGCGACCGACTCCCACGCATTTCTGCCATTTTCCGCAGATTTCCGAGCGTTCCCGGCGGCTCCATGCAACACGGATGCAACATGAAACCGGGCCACTAACAGGCTCGGCGACCCATCTGCCGCTTCATTTCCCTAAGCGCGAATCTTATGCCCTCACCGATCTCTTCGAAGTGCGACATCTTCGGTAGCGATAGTGGATTGACTGGCTGGTGCGACCGGCGCACCGACCAGAGTGCTATGTCAGCGGACGGTTTCCGCATCGTTGAAATCACGATGGTAATCAGCCTTCGCATCTCCGCAGCTGATAGTGTCCCACTACCCGCTTCCCAGTTTATGTGTTGGGTCATCGCCCCCGCATAATCCCACCAAGCCAGAATCGCAGCCGCCTGCTGTTCGCCCAGCGAACAGTCGGCCGGCATGCCGAACGCTTCCAGAAGAGCGGCGCTCTGATCTTGCCGCACCAGGCGATCGCCGGCGAACGGCAGCGGCAGGTTCAGCCTCAACGCGAAATTGTGCGTGCCCTGACCGTCACTGCCCAAGCTCTTCATCTGGGGCTCTCCGTCACGAACCCAAAGGCCGCAACTCTCAAGCCAAGCCACAGCGCCCCGGAACACTTCACCCGTCGCGCAGTCGACTATCTGGCAGATCCGCTCAATAGCGAAAGTGCGCGCTTCGTCGCGGAGGTGGCAGAAGGCTTCTAGGTAGAGCGCGCCATCGACATGCGACATGTTCTCAACCGTCACACGGCGGCCGCTCAGTTCGCCGCCGCCTGATTCATAGGTGAGATCCAGCAAGCGGCCTTGCTGGTCGCCGCATCCGACCAGCACCCGGCGCGCCTCCCACCGCCTCAGTGGATCGCCTTCGTCAAGCATGCTCCCTCCCTGCCTCCAGGAGATAGTTCGTCCCTTCTACACCGAAGGGCGGTGGCGGCTGAGTTGAACGGACAGGCTATTACGGGTTATGGCTTTGGACAGATCGGCGCCTGCTGCGGGCGTCAGCCTTCTCCGCGGAACCGGCTGACAACGCGCTTCCACTCCCGCTCATCGGACGCCGAAAAGCGTATGTGCGGCGGCGTTGTGAGGGGTGCGGGCCGGGCACGATGCCCACAGAGCCTGCGCGGCTCTAATATTCGATGTGCCGACGGTCCATCTCGTCGATGATCGCCTGATCATCGGGCGATAGATTGTCGTGATCGTTCACGGCCTCCCAGGCGCGGTACAATTCCTCATTGGTCATCTCGCGAGGATCAGGCTGAAGCGGCTTCGTTGACATGACGCTCTCCATCACGGGAGGGTCCATTATCTCATGACACGCTTTTCGGGGCAACGCGCCCTTACTGCCGGAACACCCCTTCTCCTCATGGCGCAGTACGTCGCCGATGGACGTCACCTCGCTATGAATTTGTGGATTGTGGCGCTTGTGACTTCGGGCAGACGATCGACGACGCCCAGCGCGCTCGGGTCGATCACCTGGCTGAACAGCACGCCGCAGCGATCTTCGCCGACCCAGATGACGGTCGCCCACAGTTCATGCCGATCGGTGATGACGCTCACCCGTGAGCCGATGGCGGGAAGATGCCTGCAAGCCAGAAGCGCGCCGTGGCTGGAGATGTTTTTGATCGTAACCGGCACCCCTACGCTTTCGAAGAACAAGGCGGCGTCGATGTTCAACTGCGAGCGCAGTTCCCTGCGCTCGTCGCCATGCTTCAGTGCAATCCCCATTATTTTCTCTCCCGGTGTCCCCCCGGTGAGCCTTTTTTTGGGGTGGGCCGGATTAACGCCTGCTTGTCGAAGCTGGTTATCGACCGCTAAAGCTATATCCAACGAGATAGCTTTAGAGAGGTCCGAACCTCGCCTCTGAGATGGGGCTCGATCATCGTGCAATCGAGCGCCTGCGGGCGCCGCTGTTTCATGCCGCGATAAGGCTCCGCACCGCCAGATCAGCTTCATGCTCACGCGCCTTGCCCAACTCGTAGCGGGCCTGCATCCGCATCAGCGTCTCAGCCTTCACGCCAAAGGCATGCTCGAAGCGGATTGCCATATCTGCGGAAAGGGCCGCGCGACCATTCAGAAGCGAGCTGATCGACTGCCGGCTGACCCCGAACGCCTCGGCCAGATCATTGATCGAAACGCCATGCGCCTCGACAATCTCGGTCTTGAGCCACTCGCCGGCATGGATCGCGAACGAGGGATGAATCTTGATAGCCATCAGTGATAATCCTCCAAGTCCAGATCTATGACGGCGCCCTGCTCATCCATCGAAAAGGTCAGGCGCCAGTTACGGGTCACGGTCATCGCTCACGTTCCTGCCCGGTCGCCGGTCAGGGGATGAAGGCCGTAGTTCGGAGGCGTCGAGAGTTCATCCAGCGTGTCGGCATCGATGATGAAGTTGACCATCTTGAACAGCCGGTCGACCAGATCGCCGGGCAGTCCCTTGGGCTTGCCTGTCTCGACAAACCGCCGAAGCGCCTTGTGGTTGATGCTCTCGATCTCCATAAATGGAAAGTGTCGCTTTACAGATGAAATGTCAAGCGGGGCTTTACATTTAACTCCGAGAAAAGCGCTTTTCCCGTCACCAAAGATGGCGATCTGGCCGCCTGCACGGCACATCGCAGAGGGAGCATATGGGCGAAGCCAAAGCACCATCCCCTTTTGGGGCGCCACTGAGCGCCGCCGCCCTTCTCTCCCATGATCGCTTCAGACGAAGAGGTGCGTTAACCCATTCCATTCGAAATTGAAGTATCAGGAAGCCGCTTTGACAATTGAAGGTGGGGGCTCTTCAGTGAACCGGCTCTACTTTGGTGACAATCTTGATATCCTCCGTCGCGATATATTGGATAACAGCGTCGATCTGATTTATCTTGATCCGCCATTCAACTCGAACGCCAGTTACAACCTTCTCTATAAGACGCCTGTCAAAGACGGGCCGAGCGGGCAACTTAGAGCCTTCAAAGATACCTGGAGCTGGGAGGAAGACGCAGCTCCGTTAGCGCTTGACGAGATAGGACAGCTCGACGCCAACCTGTTCCGTGTACTCCACGCCCTTCAGGCCTCGCTGGGGGAGAGTGATCTCATGGCGTATCTGGTCATGATGTCCATCCGGCTACTGGAGATGCGCCGGGTACTGAAGGCCACCGGCACGATCGTGCTTCATTGTGACCCCACAGCTTCCCACTACCTCAAGATCATTCTGGACGGCATTTTTGGAGGGCAGTGGTTCAAAAACGAAATTGTCTGGCTCCGCAACGTTGGCCGTTCTCACAGCAAGCGTCGCCTTCCGTCGAACCACGACATATTGCTCATGTTCGGCAGCCCGGCCGGATTCTGGAATGAGGCTCAAGCATTTCTGCCATACGATCACAATGACCTGCCAGCGAAGACCCAAGCAAAGTATGCGAACGTTGATCCGGATGGACGCCGTTACCAACTGGACAACCTGATCAATCCCAACCCGGATCGGCCCAATCTCACATATGAATTCCTGGGTGTGACCCGCGTTTGGCGATGGACCAAGGAGCGAATGCAAGATGCCTACAACGCTGGGCAGGTCGTCCAGACAGCGCCAGGCCGCGTGCCACGCCTGAAGCGTTATCTTGATGAGCAACGGGGAATGCCTCTCGGAGACGTTTGGACGGATATTCGTCCGCTGAACTCTCAGGCCGATGAACGGATTGGTTATCCGACACAGAAACCCCTTGCTCTGCTGGAACGAATCATCGGTCTAACCACAAGAGAGAACGCTGTTGTCCTCGATCCCTTCTGCGGCTGCGGAACAACGATCCACGCGGCTGAACGCTTAGGGCGCCAATGGATCGGGATAGACGTTTCCTATGCGGCAATATTGGTGATTAAGGAGCGGCTGGCTTCGAAGCTGCCGTCCGCCCAATATGAAATAGACGGCATTCCGTCCGAAGAGGCAGAGGCCCGCGCACTCGCGAAGCTTGATCCCTATACTTTCCAGCAATGGGCGGTTGGACGCGTCAACGGACAGCCTCGAGGCAAGGGTGCCGATCGCGGGATCGACGGCGAAATCATCTATAAGACTGGGTCGCGCAGCTATGATCGGGCAATTATTTCCGTCAAAGCCGGGCGCAATGTCGGCCCCGCCATGCTGCGCGATTTGGGGCATGTAGTGGAACGCGAAGGCGCTCAACTGGGTGTGTTCATATGTCTCAACGAACCCACCAGGGAAATGCGGCTGGAAGCCCAGCGAAGCCCGTTGGTCGAAATAGCTGGACGGAAGCGCCACAAGCTGCAGATCATGACGGTGCGGGATCTGATCGAACGGCCAGATCTTGGCCTTAAAACTGAACTCGGCTTCATCCAGTCGGCGCAAGAGGCGAAGGCGATCGCACGGCGGCCTCGAGCTAAGACCCCGACGCCTGACCAGCTACGCCGGGAGCCGCCTCTGCCGCCGATGTCCATACTAGGAGGCAAGGCCTCCGCGAACCAAGTGTCGATGGACTTGGATGAACCTCTGCTTGTCACCCCCTCGTCTTCGCGGCGCAAACGCGCGCGGCGATAGCCTTCCATGTCTCGACGCCGGAGGGATCCCCTTGGCCAACTCTCCTATGCGGGCGGTTGCATGCAGTGGTACTTTCCCGCCGAGCTGCCTGATCACCCACTGTGCGCAGGCCCAGAATTCCCGATCCGATACCGCATGAGCGGCCTGGCCTGGCAACTGGCTCGACAGGGCGAAAATAGCAGTTTTGAAAAACGAGTGCCCAAATATTTTTGCGTAAGTTGGGCAAACAGAGTTGCCCTCGCACCCTCTCAAAGCCCTTACGCCATCGGCGTTAAGCGGGGTTTGAGGGCGGACATAATGGTAACGCAATCAGCTCGAAACGTCAGTTCAATCATCAGTGCTGGGCGACAGCCCCTTCGCGCGATGGGACTGGCCCCGGCGCTGCGGACGCATGCAGAAGATTGGCCCGCTCACGTCGAGGCGAGAGCGAGCCAATGTGCAATGTTCAAACCTAAGCCACCGTCGTTGCATGCGATGGGTTATGACCGCCGTCGCGGTACAGGATATAGCGGGCGCTGCTCGCGTCCAAACAGGAGTCCCTCGTTTCGACTGTCACGAACACGCTGCCGACCCTGATCCTCTCATCATAGTAGGCTGCGTCGCCAGGATGGCCCGCCACTTGTCACCTGAACGCCAGCTAAACCGCCCATTCAGGAAACGGCCAAGCTCAGCCAGTCATAGCCCCATGACGACACAGGGAGATTGTCATGGGGATCAAGGATATCACGTTGGCGCTGAGTTTGGTGGCTACGCTGTGCGGCGCTGTGCCGTCCGTTGCGCTGGCGCATGATAATGGCAGGCATCGTGGCTGGCACAAACACCGCCATTATGATGGCGACCGCTATTATGCACGCCGCGGCTACGATGACCGCCGCTACTATCGCGATGACCGGCCTCGGTATGTGCGCCGCGATTGCAAGACTAGCGGCACCACTGGCCTGCTGGTCGGCGCTGCTGCGGGTGTCTTACTCGGCCGCGCAGTTGATACGCGGGGCGACCGTCTGCCCGGCACCATCGTTGGTGGTGGCGCGGGCGCTCTGATCGGCAAGGAGATCGACAGCAAGCATCGCTGCTGAGCGGACCACCACCTACTGAACGCAACCACATCGGGCCGCGCGCGCATAAGCGTTAATCGCGGCCCGCCTGCCTCCGTCCGCTTCCAAATATCGATCGATGATGGCGGCGACCGCAGACGGACAGGCAGAAGCCCAGTGGCCCAGCCCGTGCAGCGCCGCTTCCTGGCAGGCCGCATTATCCGACCGCAATATGCGCTCCATCGTCTCCAGCATGGCAGCGTGCAGCCCTTCCCTCTCTGGGTCATCGGCCAGCGCCACAGACGGCATGACATCGAACCACATGTAGCAAGGAATGCTGAGCGCATTGCCGGGTTCATCGATATGGCTGAGGATCTGCGGCGCGCGCGGCACGAAGATCTGTTCGAACCGGACGGCGATAGCTTCGATACACCGCCGACGCGCGCCAACGGGGACGTCCTGGCTGTAGAGCCAGCCGCTGTCCCCTGAGGCCGACGTGTTCATGAGATAGGTGAGGCCCTGAGCAATCTGCGCGTCGCTGAACCATGCGAGCGCGGGCACCGGGTCAGAGAACAGGCGGGTCAGATAGTCGACGGCCACCGCCGGCGCCGGATCCCACCACGGCGCGTCAGTATCGAAGTGCCAAGCATTGCCGTGTAGGCGCACTTCATGGCTGAAGACGTGTTCAATCCAGTCGGCGAATGACAGGTCACCTAGACGCATGAGACGTCTGCTCGTTGCCTAATGTGAGGTGCCCGATTTGAAACCAGCCCAAATCGATGCCGCCCGTGCTGGCTCATTTGACCTTGGACACCGGCAAGCGGTGAGCGATCTCACCCCATACGTTGCCGTCGATATCCATAAGCTCACCAATCACGATCAATTCCCGCCGGTCGAATGAGCCAACCTTGCGCGGTCGCGCTTCCTTGTCCCGTGGGGTGCACATCACAGCATAGGCTGTTGCGCCGCCCCTGATCCGTTCGACATGCCCGACCCGCTCGCGATAGCCGAGATTGTCGGGATCATCGGCATAGGCTTCATGGTGCGTCAGGCGCACAAAGTATCTGCCATCCACTGCGCGGCGCTGATCCTGCCAAACTCGGAGGATGATGACACCGTCCTCCCGTTCCGCGCCCCATGACCACCGACTGTTCCTTAGCGGCGCATTGAGCGAGGTGAAGTGACTGCCCAACGGCTCAGACATAGCGAAGCCCCTCTCGATTCCGTCCGTCGGACACGCTGCCACAACGGGGTACGGACGAACAGACCGCCCCTGACAATTCGCGGGTCCTACCCAAGGGATGGGGAAACCAAAGCGGTGGGGTGCCCCGAAAAAAGCGCCTGAGCCTCGTTTTTCCTTTTGCGTAAGTCAGCGGCCCGGCAGCAGCTTCGCTTCAAACTTGCGCACAGACCCGACTTGATTCATAAGGTCCCTGTTGTGGCCACCCGTTTCATGAGGGTCCACAACGTGCGCTTTCCGATTTTGTCCCTGTCCACCCCCCGGCTGGCCAAGCCGATGAGCTGGAAGATTGAGCAGCCCGGCGGTGATGCGCTGGGACCGTTTCGCCGGACGCTATCGAAGCGTGTCACCCTCTCTGCGGCGCGCGCAACTGATAAAGCAGCCCGTCTGACGCGTGATGATATCCGCACTACGATGCGCGCTCAGCGGCTCGGTGGCCTGTCGCGCACGATCGCATCCACTTCCGACCTGCAGAAGGGGAGAATCAATGCCGCCGACTTATCCCGGCTGGACGTGGGCGGCTTCGTCTCTATTCGGGGGGTGAAGTCACCCCGAACCGCGGGCGCTCTCCAGAGCTATCTTGACCAAGACGTCACCAACATTGCGCCGGTGCGCGGGCAATGGCTCGCATTTCCTACGACTTCCATCCCCAAGAAGGTGGGTCGCCGCAAGATCACACCAGCCCTCTACCGCGCTGGCGGCCTGGAACAGAAAATCGGCCCGCTCCAGTTCGTTAAGAGCGGTCGGCCCGCGGTGGCATATTTGGTGGTCAATGACGTCACCATCCGAACTGGCGGCAAACGCCTCAACCCCCGCAAGCTGCCGAAACGGGGTACTGCCAGCAAGGGCCGCGCGCACGTTTCGATCATCGCCTTCGTGCTGGTTCGAGCCACGCGCCGATCTCGCCGCGCTGACCCCCGCCAGATCGCCGAGAAATGGGCGCGCCGACTGCCAGCCCTGCTCAACCAGGAGCTGAGCGGCTCCTCCACCACATTCTGAGGCTCCACATGGGCAACATCAATTCTTTCCCGCTGCTCCTGACCATTAAGGCGAGCGATGGCGCCGACCGCGAACTGCGGCAGTTCGAAGGAAATTTGCGGAGCGCTGCCGACCGGGCGGGGACGGCTTGGCAAGACGCTGGCCGCCGTGCCGACCAGTCCTTCCGCTTCGATTTGACGCGGCGCGAGGTGCGGGCGCTGGCGACCGAAATCGACACGTTTCGCAACCGGCAGGCGCAGAAGAAGCTGCGCGCGTCGGAACTGCGCGGCCTGGCTTGGCGCTGCGTCGATCTGAGGGCCGCAGCGGTGACGGTCGATCAGCGCGCCGATCTGAAGAACGTAATCGGCCATCCCAAGTCAGAGGCAGGCTATCGAACGATCCCCCTGCCCGCCTCCGCTATCGCCGCCCTCACGGTCTGGAAGCTCGCCTGCCCCGCGTCAGACGCGGACCTGGTGTTCCCTTCTCTGGCCAAGAAGGTGATGAGTCATCAATTCATGAACGTGAACATCATGGGTGCAGTGCAGCTGTCGGCGGGCTTCGCGGCGCCGGTGGTCGATAACGAAGGCAAGCCCAAGCTGACCAAGGAACAGCAGCCGGTGATGGCTCAGCGCTACACGCTCCATGATTTCCGCCACGCCGCTGCATCGCTCTGGATTGAACAACGGGTCAATCCGAAGAAGGTCCAGCGCTGGATGGGCCACAGCTCTATTCAGGTGACGTTCGACACCTACGGCCATCTTTTCGACCAGGCGGAGCAAGACAGCGCCGTGGCCGCGGCTATCGAGAGGGAATTGATTGGAGGATAAAGGTTCCTGCAAGCGCTCGAAAAATGGAGCTGCGTCCAAGGGCTTGGCTAGTCTTTCCATCGCGTTGAAAATCGCTATATGTTCCGGCGAAGGAGGCCGCCGAGATTGAGTTACGACGCCCGCCAAATCGCGAACTGGTTTATCAAGCGCGCTGCCAATGATGGCAGGGTGCTGTCGATCATGTCGTTGTTGAAGCTCGCCTACATCGCGCATGGCTGGCATTTGGAAATGCGTGGCGGCAAGCCGTTGTTCGATAACCGAATTGAAGCTTGGCAGTATGGGCCGGTCATTCCTGACGTTTACAATGAGTTTCGGCCGCAAGGCGTCAGCGCGAGCGATATTTCGCCCGCCTACCAAGCGCCACTCGATGCGAGCACAGAAGACCTGCTGGAGCAGATTTACAAGATCTACGGCCGAATGAGCCCTTTTCAACTTTCCGAGCTTACGCATGTAGCTGGAGGGCCTTGGGAAACTGCGCGCAAGTGGGGCGGCTGGTATGCTGAGATTCCAGATGAAGTGATCCTCTCGCACTACGTCGCTAAGCGCCAACAGTCGGCAAATTCGCAGCATGGCTAAGGTCCCCCCGGTTGATCTGCCGACTGAAAGTGAGGGGTCGCGCCGCTTCGTGGACCTCGAACTGCGATTGCTGGACGCCGATGCGAAGGCGAAGGAAAACCTCAACCGCGAAGCGGACCAGCGCTATTTTCTGCGCTGGGGAGCTGTAGCCTTGTCTGTTGCCGTCGTCGCTGGAATGGCATTTATGTTATACCACGTGGGCTATTACATGCTCAGCAAGTCGGTAGCGAATGTCCCTGCTGCATTCCTCGTGGCCATATATGTCGCGCCGATCGTGTCCATGACGACCGTTTCTCTCGCCTTGTTGGTAGCAGCGTTCCGCGCGTTCAAAGATGGCGACGAGAAGGCCGGGGCATCTCTGATGACAGAAGGCGCGAAAGCAACGGGTCTCATCAATTAGGCTGCGAGATGACGAGTTAGATCGTAGCTGAGCTTCCAAGTGGCAGCTTGGATGCAACACCGATGCAACATGGAACCAGAAATCGGCATAAAGCCGAGGGGTATTGCCGCACTCTGACTCCGTCAATCAAGGTTCGAATCCTTGTCGGGCATCCATAACGTTCAGTATTAGGCTATCGACTCGTCGAGCGATGAAGCCCGTTTAGCGCAGCAGTCGGCAGCGCAAGTTCGATACCAACCGCGCCACTCTCTCCCTAGTCACAAGATATCCGGCAGTGGTCGGTTAATCGGCGCAAATGATGATGATAAGCGGGCGAAAAATCGCTGCGGTCCTCGCTTCCCGGTTGCTATAGCGGGCTTCGATCTGAGTGAATCAGATCGCCGCTCCAAGGTCTTTGCTTTCCGCGATTTCCCAAACAGCGATCGGTCCCGCTCGCTTAGAAAAATCGCTTTAGGCTTCAGGCAGTCAGGCCGGGTCTGTTCATAAACCGCATCGAACCTTTCGCTGTGCTGCAAGCTCGTTCATCGGGGGGAAGCGCCGTTAAGCGAGAGAACCGACCAGACAAGAGCCGCCGCGCCGTTGCGTATCGCAGGTCGCGCCGCCGGTGCGTACAGGGGTGAATGATTGGTCGGAGGGGCAATGCCCTTCGCCTTGTAAGCGGCAAGCGCCTCTGGCTGGTCACTTCCAATCATCAAATAAGCGGACGGGATGCCCTTTGCAGCAAACTCCGAAAAATCCTCGCTGCCCGAAAAGCCCGGAACACTGGCGGGGATCGATATTACGCCCTTCCCGAACGCGGACTTGAGCGCGGGCGCTATCCGGGCCATCAATTCCGAATCATTCTGTGTGGCAGCCGATCCATTAAGGCGCGTGATCGTCGGCGCAGGCGCGCCCGCCATCATCGATACGCCATAGGCTGTCTTTTCAACACCGTTCAGCAGAAGCGAACGCACCTCCGGCGTAAAGGATCGCAGGCTGAGACGCAGCGTAGCGGTATCAGGTATGATATTTGCAACGCTGCCGGCCTGGAACGCTCCGACCGTGATCACGCCGAATGTCGCTGCATCCTTCTGCCTGCTGATGACAGTCTGGACATCGCTGACGAAATGCGCGCCCATGACGATCGGGTCGATCGCCGAACTGGGCGCCGAACCATGCGCACCGCGTCCGTTGAATATGATCTCCAGCGCGTCGGATGCTGACAGGATGACCCCTTCCTTCATCACGACAGAGCCGAGTGGCATGCCTCCGCCCACATGGGCGGCCAATGCGAAGTCAGGTTTGGGGAAACGGGTCAGCAAGCCGTCATTCAGCATCGCCCTTGCTCCGCCAAGCGACTCTTCAGCAGGCTGTGCAATGAACAGCAACGTTCCTCGCCATTGCTGCTTCAGAGCGACGAGCGCCTCGGCGGCTCCGACCCACCAGGCCATGTGCACGTCATGACCGCAGCTGTGCGCCACAAAAGTCCGTTTGCCGTCCAACAAGGCGTGAGCGCGGCTGGCGAAGGAGAGCGAGGTCTTCTCCTCCATTGGCAAGGCATCCATTTCCGTCCGCACCAGCGTGACCGGGCCAGGACCATTCCGATAAATGGCCACGACGCCTGTCTTGCCCACATTTTCAGTCACTTCGAACCCCAGCGTGCGCATCCGCCTGGCCAACAGCATGGCCGTCCGATGCTCCTGGAAACCCAGCTCCGGGTGCTGATGAAGGTCGCGATACAGGGCCTCCAGGCCATCCAACTTTTCATCAAGTATGTGATCTACCGCGACCTTTTCCGCGACTCCAACAACATTGGCGGACTGATCGGACGTGCGTGGTGAAGGCTGGAACGCCATGGCCTGCGCAGGATCGCCGGTCGCCCAAAGCAGCGTCAGCGCTGCAATAGCTGAAAATCGCTTCACATATCCTCCCAGATATTCTCATCCGTCTATCCGGGCATATCCGACGGCGGCATGGCGCGCGCGCATCGTCTACTCATAGCTATAACCTTCGGTAATGCGTTATCGCAGCGATGATCTTATAATCTTCGCCAACAGCGCACCGCCTGGCGTCAGCAGTTCCTCATCCTTGCAGACAAGCGCGATGTGCATGTCGGGCAGATCAATATTCAGGTCGAGGCGGGTGAGTCCCCCGCTTCGCAGCTTCAGGCTCAGGTGCGGATTAGTGATCTCGGCCCAATGGCTGATGAGGGCCGACTGTTCTGCAAGATCGAAATAAACTGAGATCGACGTGCAGCGAGATATGCGCTGGGGCAGATTTCGGCCCAGCCGGTCCGCCACGATGGGAATATAGCCGTGATGATAGTCGGACAAGTCGCCCGTGATCCATTCCATCGACCAGAGCTGTTCGACTGTTTTTGGGATCACGGGATCGCGTCCTCCCGTCGCCAGCATTGTCCTGTAGGTTTTGAGTGTCACACATTGCAACCCGGCCAGGTCCAGGCTGCCATAATGGTGCACAATGCCCAGATCCAGGGTGCCACAACGCACGGCGTCAAAAATCTGCGCCGGGCGCAACTCCAGCAGGCCCAGTTCCACCGAAGGCTGACGCTGGCGAAAATTCGCGACGACGCTGGCTATGCTGGTGCCCGCAACCGGTGGAGATATGCCAACCAGCAATCGCCCGCCCAACGTACCCTTTAGCCATTCAACCTCTTCCCGTGCCTTGTCGAGTTCCTTCTGAATGCTGTCATGGCGCTTGGAAAGTATCACACCGAAGGGCGTCAGAGTGGTGCCGGTTACGCCGCGGACCAGTAGTGAAACACCCAGTTGCCGTTCCAATTCCCGGATCGACTTGCTGAGCGCCGGCTGAGACACGTGCATCGCACTGGCCGCCCGCTGGATGCTGCCCGCCCGCGCGACCTCGGCCAAGGCACGAAGTTGATGGAGTTTCATAGGGGTTTCCGCATTCAGTGACTCCCGCAAGGGTAACATGTCTGCGGTGACGTTCCCTCAATTTGGAAGCTAATGGAAGTCATGGTGGCAAAAGCGCCAGATACGTATTTTCGGCGAAGGTTTACGGCAAAGAACATCTGCTGCCCTGTTGAGAGGCGTCAGGTTCGCATGAAACCGGCATCACCTTACAATGCGCCCACTCGCACCGAAAAACTGAGCGTCATGAATTTGCTCATGTGCTGTCGCCGCGCGCGGCGCTATAGGCTGGAAGCAATCAAGGCAGCTGAATCGACATATGGCCCGAAAACATTCGAAGTACGATCCCTATGACCATCTCCCGCAAGAGGATGATGCACCGGCAGCGCCAGTGGCCTGCTGGCTTTGCGGTCGACCGACAGGCAAAACCATCGTCTGGCATCATCCAGTGCCCAAGAGCCGCGGAGGCCGCGATGTCGTGCCCATGCATCCAATCTGCCAGCAGACGGTGATCGCCAATTTCACAAATTCCGAACTTCAACGTCACGGGATGGAGGTGGCGGGCCTGCTGGACAACCCGAACGTGCGCAAATTCGTGGACTGGGTGGCGAACAAGGACCCGGACTTCACGGCGACCATCGCCAAGAAGCAGCGCTGAAGGAGTTGATCCCCTGACCGGTTCGTCTTCCTCCATCTGCGTTGCCGCGCTCTACAAGTTCGCCCGGCTGGACGACTGCGAAACGGTGCGCCGCGAACTGGCTCGGCTGTGCTGCGCCCAGGGTGTGAAGGGAACCCTCCTGCTCGCCAGCGAAGGGATCAACGGCACGATTGCCGGATCCAACGCTTCGATCGACAATGTCCTGGGGTTCATCCGCAGCTTGCCGGGGTTTGGCGACGCAGAGGTCAAATATGCCACAGCGGAGGCGATGCCATTCCATCGCATGAAGGTGCGGGTAAAGCGCGAAATCGTGACGATGGGCCAGCCCGACATCGATCCGCTCACCGGGGTCGGACATTATGTGTCGCCGCAGGACTGGAACGCCCTGATCAGCGAACCGGGCACAATCGTGATCGATACACGTAACGATTATGAGGTCGCGGTCGGCAGCTTTGCCGGGGCAATTGATCCAAAGACCTCCAGCTTCCGCGATTTCCCTGCCTGGTTCCGTGCCGAACGTGAGAAGCTGCTGGGCGCTGGCGATCAGCCTAAGGTCGCGATGTTCTGCACCGGCGGCATTCGCTGCGAGAAGTCGACCGCCTTCCTGAAGGCCGAAGGCATCGACAATGTCTATCACCTCCAGGGCGGAATCCTCAAATATCTGGAGACCATCCCGCCCGAGGAAAGCCTTTGGGAAGGAGAATGCTTCGTATTCGATCAACGCGTCGCAGTCGGCCATGGACTTGAAGCGGGGACCCACATTCTGTGCCACGGTTGCCGTCGGCCAGTCGGCAGTGCGGGCCAGGCTTCACCGCTTTATGTGTCCGGAGTGAGCTGTCCCGCCTGTCATGCGACGCGCACCGATGCCCAGCGCGCGGGCTATGCCGAACGCGACCGGCAGGAACAGCTCGCCAAGGCGCGGGGCGTCGCGCATATCGGCGCCAACGCGGCCAAGCGGCGTGCGAAATAGGCCGATCCTCTACAGCTTCCGGCGCTGCCCCTATGCCATGCGCGCCCGCATGGCGCTGCTGATCAGCGGCACGGCCTGTCACATTCGCGAGGTGAAGCTGTCGCGCAAGCCCGATGCACTGATCGCCGCGTCTCCTAAAGCGACGGTCCCCGTAATCGTGCAGAGCGATGGCAGCGTGATTGAGGAAAGTCTGGCGATCATGCGCTGGTCGCTGGCGCGCAACGATCCCGAAGGATGGCTGGAACGCGAAGACCGCGACCTGATCGAAGCCAATGACGGCCCGTTCAAGCATCACCTCGATCGCTACAAATATCCCGATCGCCATGCGTCAGACCCGGCGGAGCATCGCGCCGCGGGACTGGCGATGCTCCAGTTGCTCGAACTGCGCCTGGCTACGCGGCGCAACCTGTGTGGAGACCGACGCGGCATCACCGACATCGCCATTTTCCCCTTCGTGCGGCAGTTCGCCGAAACCGATCGCACGTGGTTCGATATTCAGCCGCTTCCCGGCGTGCAGGCATGGCTCCGCGATCATCTTCAGTCGGATCTGTTCGACGCGATCATGGCTCGCCTGGATCCGTGGCAACCGGGCGATGCGCCGATAGATTTCCCGACAAGCTGAAACAGCCTCGGTCGATCACGCTGCCAGCTGTTGCCTTACCGCTCTGCATTCTCCCTGATTTCGCGATAGGCCGCCTCACGCGTTTCAGCGGCCAAAGACTGAAGGTAACGGGCCGCTTCCTTATAAGTAAGGAACAACCCGCCAGCGGTCGCCACGGGCGTTGTCCGACCATTGAAAATCCGGCGGAGCAAGCGCCTTTGTGGTCGGCTCAGCGATTGGTCTTCTACTTCTTGCATCGTTCACCAGTCAGTCTGGTTTCGAGCCGTGCGGCTTTTACTGAATGCTTTTGTCGACGCGGCCTAGAAGCGACTGCGATGTCGCCAGAACCGCTTCCTTTACGGGCCTGAATGAAACTCCCGTAAGTTCGGACACATATTCAGCATTAGCTAAGGACCGGATGCCAACTTCCGCGCGAATAGTCCTGACGCTTGGTACAAGAATCTTCATCAACTTGACCAACAAGGGAGAAAATTCGGACTGCGGTATTTTACTCTTAAGCTCTGGATACTCCTTACTCAGAAGCTGGGCTATCTCCCCAAATGACATGGTTCCGCTGCTTCCAATCAGGCGTCGCCCACCCGCCTCTTTCAAGGTCATGGCAACAACATGCAATTCTGCAAGGTCGCGAACATCCACCAGTGGATTGGCTATCGGCAGAGTCTTCGGCATGGCGCCTTCCAGCATCATCTTGATGATCTCGGTCGATGTGCTGCCGTCCTTGCCCATTGTGGGGCCCACCACGACTCCGGGATTGATAACCGCTAACTTTTCTAGTCCCGCCTTCTCTGCCCAGTCCCATGCCGCGAGTTCAGCCCTGGTCTTGGAAACACTATAAGGGTGCGTTTCAGACCACTCTGGATCGGTCCAATCTTTTTCAGAAAAATGAAACTCAGTTTTCGGGCGTCCGGCACGATACATCATCGCCGCGATTGATGACGTCAATACCACGCGTTTGACATTTGCCTTAAGCGCAGCATTCAACACCCGCATTGTTCCGCCAAGCGCCTCTGGCACCAATGCTTCTTTATGACGGGGCTGCTCCAGCGGGAACGGCGACGCAACATGCTGTACATAATCGCAACCTTCGACCGCAGAATCCCATCCGTCATCTGATGTCAAATTCGCAACAACAAAGCTGAGATTTTCGACATTTGCGCCAGCTTCAATCAAATCATTGCGAACATCATCTTCCTTTGCCGATGAACGCAAGGTTCCTCTTACATTATAGCCCTTCCGCAGCAAAGCTAAGGCCACATATTTGGCAACAAACCCACTTATTCCAGTGACGAGTACTGTTTCTCTCACTTCACTCTCCAGTTACAAATAGGGTGTCCTAGCCTGGCCCGCACCACAAGGCTATCGTATGTCGGCTTTCGGAGGAAGGGCGAGACTGCGTGGAAGCCGGAAAGCGACCGAGGCTGTGTAAAAAACGCGAAATTATGATATTCCACACAGCACCTACCATGGCACTATTTCGTCCCAGCGCTTCACCCACTGGGTGGGGATCAGCCCGACGGGAAAAAACAAGCAACTTCTCAGCCATAAGCCGAAAGGCACTTCCGCTAAGTTTTTCAGGAATTTCCTGCTGAAGGAATGGTGCAGAACGCATTCCCGAGCGAACCGGTCTCTTCCCTGCATTTCCCTGCATTCGGCCAAGAACGTGTTTTTGCCCGCAAAGTCGGCAAGTTGAATGGAAGAAAGTGGCAGAAAACCGCCGTTTTTGAGGGGAAATTCCCTACACGCGGTTGCAGGGAAATTGTCGGCCTGTTGCAGGGAATTCCCCAAAAGGAGCAGGGAACGGGCCTGGGGCGCCAATAAAGTTGGCGGCCCTCAAAGTGTTGGTAGGCGCGAACGCCGCAATGATGCTTCTGACGCTCTCCACCGAGGAGAACGAACATGATGCAAGGCCCCTGGTATTTCTTCCATCCCGATAGCCCTGGCTATCTCCAACGCAAGCTGGACCTCAGTGAGCCGATTTCAAGGGCAGAGCTTGTCAGAGTCTTCGAGGCTAATCCCGGCTTTGCCTGGGAAGGCGCCCTTCATACGCTTTACTGTCACGTGCTGAATGGGTCGTTCAAGGGCAAGCCTGGCCCCAAGGAACGGTTCAGCTGGTCCATGTGGCAGTGCATAAATGCCTGGGTCGATCTTGAGGCCGAGGATGTCAGGGCCGAGCGCGCCGGTCGCCCGCACATTGGGGCGGATCTGTCGCCGGTACAGGAAGCCTATGAAAGAACGGCCCGGGCGTTTCGGCTGGGGACTGGCCCGAGCCTCGCCAACAGCCTGAGCTCACGTAAACTGCGGTAAGATTCCATGATCGCGGCGATGCGCCGCGCTGTGACATCTGACTGCCTCCTGCAACGAAGGAGGTTTTATGCAATCACAGCGCGGTCCCCTCTCACGGGGGGATCTGGTGGAGCGTGACGTCACGCTCCTGAAGCCGCATGCGCGCAACGCGCGTACCCACTCAAAGAAGCAGATCGGTCAGATCGCGCGGAGCATCGAAAAGTTCGGGTTCACCAACCCGATCCTTATCGATGAGCAGGACCGGATCATCGCCGGTCATGGCCGGGTTGAGGCGGCGAAGAGCCTGGGGCTGGCCCGCGTTCCGGTTCTGCTACTCGAGGGCATGAGCGAGGCTGATCGTCGGGCCTATATCATTGCCGACAATAGGCTGGCGGAACTTGCCGGTTGGGATAGCGAACTGCTCGGTCTGGAACTGGGCGATATCTCGGCGCTCGTCCCGGATTTCGACTTCGAGGTAATCGGCTTCGACGTCGCCGAGATCGAAGCGCTGCTGAACGGCGTTGATGAAAAGGAAGTAGTGGAAGACGCGGCCGAAGAGCCAGAGCCGAAGGCGTCGCCCGTCACGCGTCCGGGCGACATGTGGCAGCTTGGCGGACATCGGCTGATCTGCGGCGACTCGACGAAGGGCGAAGTGTTCGAGAAGCTGATGGACGATGAGCTTGCCCAGATGGTCTTCACCGATGCACCCTATAATGTGCCGGTGAACGGGCATATCTGCGGCCTTGGCAAGGTGCAGCATGACGAGTTCGTGATGGGCGCTGGGGAGATGAGCCGCGAGGAGTTCACCGATTTCCTGGCAAAGGTGATGGCGAACCTTGCCGCCTACAGCGTTGATGGTTCGATCCACTATCAGTGCATGGACTGGCGTCACATGGGCGAGATGTTGGAGGCCGGTGGGCGGGTCTATGACAGCCTTCGCAACCTCGTCGTCTGGAACAAGGACAATGGCGGCATGGGCACCTTCTATCGCTCCAAACATGAGCTCATTTTCGTCTTCAGGAAGGGTAACGCATCGCACATCAACAATTTCGAGCTGGGACAGCATGGCCGCTATCGCACCAATGTCTGGGACTATGCCGGCGTCAATTCGCTGAAGGCCGACCGCGACGAAGAGCTTGCCATGCATCCGACGGTGAAGCCGGTGAAGATGGTGGCCGATGCGATGCTGGATTGCTCTCGCCATGGCGGTATCGTCCTCGATGCTTTTTCAGGCTCGGGGACCACGATCATCGCAGCCGAGCAGACGGGGCGGCTGGGGCGCGCGGTTGAGATGGATCCGCGCTATGTCGATGTGGCCGTGCGACGCTGGCAGAAGCTGACCGGCCAGAAGGCGATCCTGTGCGGAAGCGAGCTCAGCTTTGACGAGATCGAGAAGGTGGTGAACGAATTCGACATGTGAGCATGAGGGCAGCGCCGACGTGCGTTGGCGCTGCCCTCATCGAATTATCGCGGGGTTTCCATGACAGACTTTTCGGCCATTACAGGCCTATCGCCATGTCACTGCAGCGTTGCAGGGAAATGGAGGTCTTATCCGAAATGGCAGATAATTATGAGGTGGGATACGGCAAGCCACCGGCCGCGACGCGTTTCAAGCCGGGCCAGTCCGGAAACCCGAATGGCAGGAAGCCGAAGCCGAAGGCTGAGACCAAGCTGAAGCCTGTGTTGAAGAACGTCCTTGAAGAGCCCGTCAATATCGGAGGACGGGACTACACGCCGATGGAGGTGATCGCACGCACGCTGATGAACAAGGCGATGAAGGGTGACATGCGGGCGATCAAGGCTGTGATGGAACTCGAACAGAAGCTGGGCCTCGACAAGCCGGAGGGCCGCTCTGGTGTCCTCAAGATCACCCGGGTGCCGCCTGAACTGCGCGAGCAGTGGGCCAAAATGCAGCAGGCCAAGTTCCGCGGCGAAGATCCTGAAGGCCTGGCGGCGCTGGCTGAAAATCTTCCCAAGGAAGAACGCGGCCGCTACTGAAACGGAGAGCCGCGCCCGCTTGGGCGCGGCTTTTCTCTATATCCCGCAATCCGCCAGTGCGCTTGCAAGCGAAGCATCGAGCGGCACTGGTTTCAGACCATCCTTCGTGATCTGTCCGACCCTGTATATGCTGGAGTCGGGCAGACCCGTGTCGGCAGCCGCTGCCTTGGCGCGGAACAGCAGGCCATGCCCGGCGCGCAGTTCGGCGAGCATGGCGCGGGCTGTCTCCCCGCCCGCGAAGCTGCTCGTCGCCGTCGCGCTCATGACCATCCTGTTGGTGACCGCCATCGCGTCGGCCATCGCCTTTGCGGCAATGGAGTCCGACGGAGCCGCCCCCGACGGCACCGCGGCAGGCATGTCGATGGTCATCGGGCCATCTTCGGGCCGCAGTTCGCGGAAAAGCTGCTGATCCACCCGCCAGAGGATGGTTCCGGTCGGCAGACGGAAGCGACCACCGCTGCTGACACCGACAAGCAGCCCATGCTCGGGATGCTTTTCAATGACCGGATACAGGAAGCCCGTGCGGGAATAGCGGGTCTTGCCCAGATAATCGAGGGCGGAAACCACACAGCGACTTACCCCGGTGACAGGATCGGTGGTGCGCGACGCCTGCCAGGTCCGCGGTATCTTCTCCTTCGCCGCGACGGATGAGATGGCGCAGGCGATGGCCGCCAGCGTGAGGATCGTTTTCTTCATGGCGTGAGGGCCTCCCGGAGCTGGCGGACAAGGATATCAAGCAGGGCGCGCTGCCCGGCATCGGGTTCATGCGGGCTGGCGGATCGCCAGCGGCGGTGCTCGAGGAACAGTGCGATCCAGAGATCGCAGGTTCCTCCTGGCCAGCGGCCGGTCTTGCCTGCTACCGAGTGCGCCTCCTCCGCCACGAGGCCAGTCTCTCCCCTGCCCTGCTCTTTAAGCAGCGCATAGCCGTCGATCAGATGCGCGAGCGCAGCCGAACTGTCCCAGTCGCAATCCTCAGGGATGGCATCGAAGCGGCCGGCGCGGACGGCTGCCAGCCATGGTTCCGCCTGCTCCGGAAGCGCAGCCATATGGTCGATCAGAGCGGATATGTCGGGATGTCGCGTTCCGAAAAGGCGATCCACCAGTTCTTCAAGGCCGCTGGTCTTCTCGAACCTTTTGGCGAATATGACTCGATGATCGGGGCGCTGCTTCTTCTTTCCGCGGCTGTGGGTGGCGATCCGATCGCCGAGCGGCGGGATTTTCTCTCCCGGTGGATTGCCGAAGAAGCGATATGACACCGGCCGCATCGTCAGCGGGTCATAGGTCATCCAGATGATGCAGGCCGACGGCTTGGTTGCAAGGTTCACATGCGCGGTGACCTCCCGCGCCGCGCCGCCCAGTACCTGACCCTTGAGCTGGATATGGCGGATGATGCCGTTCGCCTCGATCACCAGATCATAACCGTCCCGGTCGCAGTCGGTACGCAGCAGTTCGAAGGGCAGGTTGCGCAGCAGCAGCTCGGAGGTGATGGCGCCGCTCAGATGATATTCCAGCACCTTCTCGATGAGGGACGAGTGGAGCGACAGCTGCGCCCTGGCGGCGGCGTTTCGGATGGCGGCGGGTGTCAGCGGTCATGCTCCTCTTCGTCGGGAGCGCCGCTGATGCCGTGGCCTCATTCGTCGCTCCTATGTCCTCTCGGGGCGACGGCCAGAAGCCGGATGTTAGTAACCTGCTAGTCACAGGCGCATGCGCCTTTACCGTTGCCGGCTGGACATGCGCGCATGCCACCCGGCCCCGGAAAATCCGTGACCGAGCTGACTAGAGGAGGTTACTAAGCCCCGCTTCCCGGCTTTCACGGGAAGCAGGGCCACATTGCTCGACTTGCCGCGACAGGCAAGTGGAATGTCAGGAAAATCTTGAAAAGCGCCTGCGGGCCACAGAGAGCCGCCCCCACGCGTCCGTCGCCCTTCCCTCAGGATCTACACGCGGGAATGAAACGGGAGGCGGCATAAACTGCCTCCCGTGTACAATCTCAGGCGGCTTCCCAGACCTGGTTGAGAATCCTGGCCGCCATTGCTGCCTTGTCCTGCGGCAGGAACCGTCCATAATGTTTGGCGACCATTTCGGGCGTATCCTGAATGGCGTAGCTTGCCTGTTCATAGGAGCCGGTATGCTTGAGGATGTGGGTGGCGAGAACATCCCGCACATTGTGCGGCCCATGCGGAAGCAGACCCCTGATCGCACCTCGCCCGGTATAGGGGTTGAAAACGCCGTAGCGCTGGATCACCAGCCTCCATGCCTCATAAAATGTGCTCTGGTTGTATGACGCGTCGCGGCTGGTCCTCTTGACCGTTTTGATGAAGAAGGTGCCGGGGTCATTCGCGCCGTTCAGCAGAGCCGGACGGTGCCGCTCGATATAGGTGCCGATATGATCGTAGAGACCGCCCAGATCAGGCAGCACAAGTCGGAAGGGTTTTCCGGCGAAAAAGGACGAATGCGCGTTCTTGAACGCAACGGCCGGAACAAGGACTTCCCAACCCTGATCGCGTTCGTTCCAGCGGAGCTCTCCCCGCTTCAGCGATTCAAGCTGGCGTTCCGAGCGCGGCAGAGTTCCACGCGCGCAGACCAGCAGTTGCCGCAGGTTCTTCTGCCGCAGACCAAGGTGAAGGCCCAGCCGGATGAGCAGGTAGGAACGGGCTGTCTCCGCCGCCGCGCGCGGGTAGCGTCGCGCATCCGGCCTCAACTTCAGTATCTCGTCGGCAATCCTCAGATACTCGGCGACCGGACTTGAGGCTTCGAGAATGGGCAGGATCGGCTCGAAGGGATCGCGGTGAATGCGCGCAACGCGTTCGATTTCCTTCACGCGCGCGCCTGCATGTGCATGGAGAAGGTCGCATGCCCCCGGCCAGTCTGCACGGGCAGCAACGATATCCTCTACCGCTACAAGGCCGTCTATCGGCACGAGGCGCGAAACAAGCTCCGGATGCTGACGCAGCCATCCTGTTTCCTGGCGGACCAGCGCCATGGCATTGCGCAGCATATCGCATTCCCAGCGCGTGAAAAAGCTGCGCCGCCGCTCACGCCATTGGCAACAAGCCCCCGATCACACTGATGAATCCCGGTGGCGCACCCAGCCCGTCACCGTGACCCTGGCCGGGAAACTCTAACCCGGAGTGGTCCAGAGAATGGTGTCGGATCATATGGACACTGAAGCTAAGTTATCAGCGGCCTGAAAACGGGGAGCAGGTCAAGTTTGGGCCCGCTCGCGGCAGATTACATCACGCGTGCTCAACGAATGAAGCGTCCCCGATTGCCGACATGCCAATGTTATTGCGATGCAACCTTACGAAGGTTTCGTTCCAGCTGAAGCGGAACGGCACCGGGGTTCCGCCGGATCGAACCTACTATCGTCCAACGGAATGGTGACTAGTCGCGCTTGGAAGTAGGCATTCGGTGAAGGCCGCGGATCAGGCGGCTTCGCGTTGATCTTCGGCGGCGCGCCAATTCCATGGCAGCAGTTCGTGGAGACGGTTCTGGGGGATGTCGGCGATGCGGCTGAGCACATCGG
>NZ_JBJDRM010000012.1:0-123862 GCF_044987515.1 Sphingobium sp. ZW T5_29 | reverse complement strand
GCCCTGGCCCTGCCGTCCGCGAAAACCGCCCCCGCCTGCCCCGCCATAACCGAAGGGAGATGTCGGATTACCCTCCCCATCTATCTCGCCGCGGTCGAAACGGGCGCGCTTGTCCTTGTCGGACAACAGGTCATAGGCACCGGTCACAGCGGAAAATTTGTCCGCCGCCTTGGGATTGTCCTTGTTGCGGTCGGGATGCAGTTCCTTGGCCAGCTTGCGATAGGCCGACTTGATCTCCGCTTCGCTCGCGCCGCGCGCGACGCCCAGAGTTGCGTAGGGATCCGCCATGGCCGATTAGTCATCCTTCTGTTCGTGAAACGCCGATTGGACCCTATGTGGCAAAAAGGTCACGGCCCTTCAAGCGGCGGGGGCCATCGACATAGCTGCTGGCGACGCCTAAATCGAGAGCATGACAGATCCTTTCCTCCTTTTCGACCAATGGTATGCCCAGGCGCGTTCGAGCGAGATCAACGACAGCAACGCCATGGCGCTCGCCACGGCGGACGCGCGCGGTCATCCTTCGGTGCGGATGGTCCTGTTAAAGGGGCATGGGCCGGATGGCTTTATCTTCTACACCAATTTCGAAGGGCGCAAGGCGGGCGAACTTATGGAAAATCCCCATGCCGCCCTGCTCTTCCACTGGAAATCGCTGCGCCGCCAGATTCGGATCGAGGGAACGGTCGACACGACGGACGACGCCACCGCCGACGCCTATTTCGCCAGCCGCAGCCGCGACAGCCAATTAGGCGCATGGGCTTCCGATCAATCGCGCCCCCTCGCATCGCGAGAGGAATTCATGCAGCGATATGAGGATGCGGTCGCCCGGTTCGAAGGGGGACCGGTCCCCCGGCCGCCGCATTGGGGCGGTTTCCGCGTGATGCCCGCCCGGATCGAGTTCTGGCAGGACCGGGAACACAGGCTGCACGAACGGCGGCTGTTCGTGCGGGACGGTGACAACTGGTCCGAAGGACTGCTTTACCCGTGAAGCGCAGCGCCTTGGATCGTTCGAGGGGCTAGGTCGCCCGGCGCGATTGCGGGGGTGTCGCACGCCTGTTAGATGTGCCAGCCGGGCAAGGGTTAAAGGGGCTGCATGCGGAATCGACTGACGGCCTTCATCCTTGCGGGCATGATCCTGGGCGTGATCACCGGCTTTGCAGCCAATCTGTGGGTCGGCGACGATAAGGCGCTGGCCAAGGATGTGGCAGGCTATTTCCACCTTCTGGCCGACATATTTCTCCACCTTATCAAAATGATCATCGCGCCGCTGGTATTTTCTACCCTGGTCGCGGGTATAGCCCATATGGGCGACAGCGCGGCGCTGGGGCGGATCGGCGGGCGGGCGCTGGCCTGGTTCATTGTCGCCAGCCTCATTTCCCTCACTCTGGGTCTAATCTTCGTCAATTTCTTCGCGCCGGGCGAAGGGCTGAACCTTGTCCGGTCCGGCGCTGCTTCGGGCGTGAATACCGACGCGCTCAATTTCAGGGATTTCGTCCTGCACGTCTTTCCCACCTCCATGATCGGGGCGATGGCGGAAAATTCCATCCTGCAGATCGTCGTCTTTTCCTTGTTCGTCGGTGTCGCGCTGACCGCCATCGGCGAAAAGGGAAAGCCGATCGTCACCTTGATCGAGGCGATGGTCGAACTGATGTTGCAGGTGACCGGCTACGTCATGCGGGTCGCTCCCTTCGCCGTATTCGGCGCGCTCGCGGCGACGATCACGACCGAAGGACCGGGCGTGCTTGTCACCTTTGGCGAACTGGTGGGCGAATTCTATCTGTCGCTTCTAGCCCTCTGGCTGCTGCTGATCGCGGCCGGGTCCGTCTTCTTGGGGCGGCGGATGGTGAAGCTCATCAAATATGTGCGCGAACCGTTGCTGATCGCTTTTTCCACCGCATCGTCGGAAGCTGCCTATCCCAAGATGTTGGAGCAGCTCGACCGGTTCGGCGTGCCCCGGCGCATCTACAGTTTCGTGCTGCCCTTGGGCTATTCATTCAATCTCGACGGGTCGATGATGTATTCGACCTTCGCCACGATCTTCATTGCGCAAGCCTATGGCATTGACCTGCCGATTGCGACGCAGATCACCATCCTGCTGGTGCTGATGGTGACGAGCAAGGGCATCGCCGCCGTCCCCCGTGCATCCCTGGTCGTCGTGGCGGCAACGCTGGGTCAGTTCGACCTGCCGGTCGAAGGCATCGCCTTCATCCTGGCGGTTGATCATTTCATGGACATGGGCCGCACCGCCACCAACGTGCTGGGCAACGCCATCGCGACGTCCGTCATCACTAAATGGGAAGGCATGCTGGAGGTCGAAGAGCCGGAATATGTGCCGCATCCCAAGGCCCCATCCCACACACCCGCTCATGGCCGCGCCGGGCTGGAACTAGCGAGCGACATGGTGGAAGAGGGCAGAGGGGACTGAGGCCTTTATAGTGGTCGCCTGAAACATTACGCCCTCTTAACGGTTCCTTTTTCGACGGAGGACATGGGGAGCAACTGGTGGCAACGCGAAGCAGGACTGCATTTTCGCTGCAATGGCAGATGCTGGCAGGCTTTCTTGTCGGGCTGATCGCGGGACTGATCGTCTATGCGACGGCGCGCGACGCCGCCTGGGTCGATGCCACCACCCGCTATGTGACCGGACCGATCGGGCAGATATTCCTGCGGCTGCTCTTCATGCTGGTCATCCCCTTGCTGGTGTCGGCACTGATCGTGGGGATCGCGGAAATGGGTGAAATCCGCTCGCTCAGGCGGGTCGGGCTCAAGACGCTGGTCTATACATTGGTGGTGTCCAGCATTGCCGTCGCCATCAGCCTGATCGTCGTCAACCTGCTGCGGCCGGGGGATGGCGTCGATCCGGTCCAGGCGCGGGCCATGCTGGACAATGCAGGCGACGGCGCACGCGCTATACTGGCGCGCGGCGGGGAAGCACCCACGGGGGTGGACGCCCTGTTGGCCATGGTGCCCGACAATATCATCAAGGCCATGGCCAATAATGACATATTGGCCGTCATGGTCTTTGCCCTGTTTTTCGGCATCGGGCTGGTGCTGGTGCGTACAGAGCAGACGAAGCTGCTGCTGTCCGCCATGGAGGGGCTGTTCGAAGTCACGATGCGGCTGATGGGGCTGGTCATTCGTTTGGCGCCCATCGCCATCGCCTGTTTCATGTTCAACCTGGCCGCCCAGTTCGGATGGGAATTGCTGGTGCGGCTGTCAGCCTATGTCGGCGTGGTGCTGCTGGCGCTGGGGTTGCAGATGGTTGGCGTCTATTCGCTGTTGCTGGTCTTTATCGCGCGGCGTTCCCCCCTGACCTTTTTCACGGGCGCGCAGGACGCGATAATGATGGCCTTCGCGACCGCATCGTCCAACGCGACCTTGCCGACCGCCATTCGCGTGGCCGAGGAACGGCTGCATCTGCCGCGCCGAATCTCCCGCTTTGTGCTGACCATCGGCGCGACCGCCAACCAGAATGGCACTGCAATGTTCGAAGGTATTACCGTGCTGTTCCTCGCACAGTTTTTCGGCATCGAACTGGGTTGGGCGCAGCAGCTGATGGTGATGCTGGTGTGCATATTGGGTGGGATAGGCACAGCAGGCGTTCCAGCCGGGTCACTGCCGGTGGTGGCGATGATCCTGGGCATGGTCGGCGTCCCGCCCGAAGGCATCGGGCTGGTGCTGGGGGTCGACAGGTTCCTAGACATGTGCCGGACGACATTGAACGTTACCGGCGATCTGGTGGCGGCGACGGTTATCTCCACCGGAGAGGCAGAAGAACCAGCCTGAGCAATCAGCGCGCCACCTTGCCCGCTTCCGCCCACCAGATGAGGTCGCGCGCGAAGGCCGAAAAGCCGCGATCCAGCGCCGCGCCGCCGTCGCCCTGTGGCTGGCCCTGATCATCGAGCGTCTGGCCGATCTGGCCAACGCTCAGTCGTTCAGGAATGACGGCCATGCCCATGGCGGACAGCGTCACCGTCCAGGCCGCATGGCTGTTCACCCCGGCGTAGCGGCCCGCCGAATAGCTGGCTAAGCCTGCCGGGCGGCGGTCGAATTCCTTGAGATAATGATCGACGAGGTTCTTGAGGCCGGGCTGGACGCCACGATTATATTCACCCGTCACGAAGACAAAGGCGTCAGCGACGGAAAGCCGGTCGGCCAGCGCCGCCATGGCTTCAGGCGCTTCACCGGGAGCATAGTCGCTGTAGCGCTGGTCGAGCATGGGGAGGCCGACCTGCATGGCATCGACCAATTCGGCTTGATGGCCAAGCGTCTGGAAACCCCTGATTAGATAATCGACAAGGCGGATGCCCATGCGGTTCCGCCGGTAAGAACCATAAAGGACGAGTATATCGAGTGGCATGGCGGCGCTCGCTCCGTTACATTGCCTCCAGCTTGTCGCACCGCCGCTACGACGCATCAAGCCCCGGAGCAAAAGGGCCGCCGTTCTCCTGCGAAGGCAGGAGCCCAGTTCAGGCGGCGGGTCTGGGCTCCTGCCTTCGCATGAGCACGTGATCCCTGCGAGCAGCCTATCGCAGCTTGGCGATGGAAAGCCCGTCCTGCTTGGCCCGGACTTTCACCGATTCCTCGCTGCGGGTCAGCGCCTTGGCGATCGCTTTCAGCGCCATGCCCTTCTTGGCCAGCATATGCAGCTTTTGCAGCTCGTCCGCGGTCCAGGGCTGCTTATGCCGTTCGAAGCGATCGCCTGCCATCGCCTCAATCCGCGAAGGGGTCGCGCACGAGGATGGTGTCCTCACGCTCTGGGCTGGTGGATACGAGCGTGACCGGGCAGCCGATCAGCTCTTCGATCCGACGGATATATTTGATCGCCTGTGCAGGCAGGTCGGCCCAGCTGCGGGCGCCCGCCGTGGTGTCCTGCCAGCCTTCGATATCCTCATAGATCGGCTCAGCCTTTGCCTGGTCCTGCGCATGGGCAGGCAAATAGTCGAAGCTCTGGTCGCCGATCCGATAGCCGGTGCAGATCTTGAGCGTTTCGAACCCGTCCAGCACGTCGAGCTTTGTGAGCGCGATGCCGGTCACGCCAGAAACGGCGACCGACTGGCGCACCAGCACGGCGTCGAACCAGCCACAGCGGCGCTTGCGACCGGTGACGGTGCCGAATTCATGGCCGCGTTCGCCAAGGCGCTGGCCGACGTCATTTTCCTGCTCGGTCGGGAAAGGGCCGGAGCCGACGCGGGTGGTGTAGGCCTTGACGATCCCCAGGACGAAACCTGCGGCGTTGGGGCCAAGGCCGGTGCCGCTCGCCGCCGTGCCTGCGACCGTGTTGGACGAAGTGACGAACGGATAGGTGCCGTGATCGATGTCGAGCAGCGTGCCCTGCGCGCCTTCGAACAGGATGCGATGGCCTGCCGCCTTCGCCTTGTTGAGCGTCAGCCAGACGGGCTTGACGAAGGGCAGGATGAAGCTGGCGATTTCGCGCAGTTCCGCCATCAGGACGTCGCGATCGATCGGCGCTTCGTTGAAACCGGCGCGCAACGCATCATGATGCGCGGTCAGGCGGTCAAGCTGGGGACCCAGGTCATCCAGATGCGCCAGGTCGCAGACGCGGATGGCGCGGCGACCGACCTTGTCCTCATAGGCGGGGCCGATGCCGCGACGGGTCGTGCCGATCTTGCCCGCGCCGCTCGCATCTTCGCGCAGACCATCTAGATCACGATGGAAGGGCAGGATCAGGGGGCAGGTTTCGGCGATCTGGAGATTTTCAGGCGTGATATCGACGCCCTGTCCCTTGAGCTTGGCGACTTCATCACGGAAGTGCCAGGGGTCGAGGACGACGCCATTGCCGATGACCGACAGCGTGCCGCGCACGATACCCGAAGGCAGCAGCGACAGCTTATAGACCTTATCGCCGACCACCAGCGTGTGGCCCGCATTGTGGCCGCCCTGAAAACGGGCGACGACATCGGCGCGCTCCGACAGCCAGTCGACGATCTTGCCCTTGCCTTCGTCGCCCCACTGGGCGCCGATTACGGTCACATTAGCCACAGATATAGTCCTCCGCCCGCCGCGGGGACCGGCCATGCCCTTCGACGGGACTCGGCATGCCGGTGGGATCGAGTGGGCGCTTATTCGCCCTGTGCGGGGCGCGCGTTAGCCGCGCTACCCCCTGTGCGTCAAGTCAGTAGGGGCGCGGCTCGTCGCCGTCCAGCCAGTGCGTGCAGCGCAACGCTTCCCCATTTTCCTGCGGCGTAAGGGCGGTCACGGTCCGCCACCCGTCCCTGCGAAGTTGCGCGGCGCGACTTTCGTCATGGTGTAGCGGCAGAAAAAGCCGATTGGGCTGCTCTGCCCCGAAACCTGCGTCGATCAGCGGGTCGGGATAGAGGGAAAAGCCCATGGCGGGTTCTTCCGATCCGTCCGCCCGGATGATGGCATAGCTGCCACCCCGGCCAATCTCCCCCGTAAAACCTTCCGCGAAGATCGAGAAGCCGAACCAGTTCTGATATTCAAAACCATGGCGCTCGGTCGGGTCGAGTGTCAGGGTGATATCCCAGCCAATCGGCTTCGCAATGGCACGCAGCCCAGCGATTCGGCTGTCAATCGCGCCCCCAAGCTGGGCGTTGAGCGCTTCCAGCTTTTCCATGGCGGGGTGGAACGGGCCGGCCGCTTCGATGAGGGGGAGATAGGCGGCCGCCGCCGGGCTGATCGCGGCAAGAGCGCCTGCATCCTTCGCGTCCAGTTCGGCGCGAACCAACTCGATCTCGTCCGGCGCCAGCGGGAGCGGACCGGCGGCAAGGGCGTCGATCAGGTCCGGCAGGGTGAAGTCGATGGTGATGCCCGTGACACCCGCGGCTTGCAGCGCTTCGATCGCGACATTGACGATCTCCACAGCAGCGGCAAGGCTGTAGCTACCGATCAGTTCGGCCCCGACCTGCAACCGCTCCCGCTCCGGGCGAAGTTGGTTGGCGCGCAGGCGGATGACCGGGCCGCCATAGGACAGGCGCAGCGGGCGTGGCGTGCTGGCCAGGCGCGTTGCGGCGATGCGACCGATCTGCGCGGTCATGTCGGGCCGAAGCGCCAGGCTGCGCTGGGACACCGGATCGACGGCGCGGACCAGGTCCTGCGCACGCATGGATTTAAGCCGACCGGCGAGCGTCTCTTCAAATTCCGCGAGCGGCGGCATGACCCGTTCATAGCCATGCGAAGCCACCGTATCGAGCACGCGGCGGACGAGCCGCGCGGACGCTTCGGCCTGCGGCGGCAGACGGTCGGAAAGACCCTCAGGAAGGAGGCCGGATGGGATGGTCATGGTCATCCTTTACTCCCTCTCCCCTTGGGGAGAGGGCTGGGGAGAGGGGGAACGCGCAACGCCTGCGCAATCACGCTCAGGACGCCCTCGATATTATGCATCACATCGGGATTGCCAAAACGGATCACGCGATACCCCAGCGATTCCAGAAACTCTGTTCGTCGCGCGTCATAGCGATCTTTGGCGGAATGTGTATCCCCGTCGATCTCCACGACCAGCTTTGCGGCTTTCGATGCGAAATCGACGATGTAGGGCGCGATAATCGTTTGGCGGGTGAATTGCTGGTTTTCGAAGCGGTTGGCGCGCAGGGCTAGCCAGAGTTTGTGTTCGGCGGGGGTGGGGTTGGCGCGCATTTGTCTCGCGCGTTTCTTGAGCATCGGGTCCAGGCGCAAGGTTGCTCCCCCCTCTCCCAACCCTCTCCCCGAGGGGAGAGGGCTTTTAGGGTTTACGCGAACTTCAGCAGCTTCACCGTCTTCACGCCGGTCAGGTTGCAGATGGCCTTGAGCACATCGTCATTCACGGCACCATCGACCGACAGCAGCAGCACGGCTTCGCCGCCTTGGGTGCGGCGGCCAAGGTGGAAGGTGCCGATGTTGACGCCTGCTTCGCCGAGCGTCGAGCCTAGGCGTCCGATGAAACCGGGCGCGTCCTGGTTGACGATATAGAGCATGTGGCCTTCAAGATCGGCCTCGACCTTGATGCCGAACAGTTCGACGAGGCGTGGGCTGCCGTGACCGAACAGGGTGCCAGCGACCGACTTGTCCCCGCTCTCCGTCTTCACGGTCACGCGAACGAGGGTCTGATAGTCGCCCTCGCGATCGTGGCGCACTTCACGCACGTCCAGGCCGCGTTCCTTCGCCAGGAAGGGCGCGTTGACCATGTTCACAGTGTCCGAATAGACACGCATCAGGCCAGCAAGCACCGCAGCGGTGATCGGCTTCTGGTTGAGTTCGGCGGCATGGCCTTCGACCTCGACCGAAACGCCCTGGATGCGGTCGCCTTCCAGCTGTCCGACCAGGCTGCCCAGTTCTTCGGCGAGCGCCATATAGGGGCGCAGCTTGGGCGCTTCCTCCGCCGACAGGCTGGGCACGTTCAGCGCATTGGTGATGCCGCCGTCCAGCAGATAGTCGGACAGCTGTTCAGCCACCTGCAACGCGACATTGACCTGTGCTTCATCGGTGGATGCGCCCAGATGCGGGGTGCAGATGAAGTTGGGCGTGCCGAACAGCGGCGATTCCTTGGCCGGTTCCTGCACGAACACGTCGAGCGCGGCGCCAGCGACATGGCCCGAATCCATCGCTTCCTTGAGCGCGGCTTCATCGACCAGACCGCCACGGGCGCAGTTGATGATGCGCACGCCCTTCTTGGTCTTGGCGAGATTTTCCTTGCTCAGGATGTTGCGGGTCTGGTCGGTCAGCGGCGTGTGCAGCGTGATGAAGTCGGCCTTCGCCAGCAGCGTGTCGAGATCGGCCTTCTCCACGCCCATTTCGACGGCGCGTTCCGGGGTGAGGAAGGGATCGAAGGCGACGACCTTCATCTTCAGACCAAGCGCGCGGGTGGCGACGATCGAACCGATATTGCCCGCGCCGATCAGGCCCAGCGTCTTGCCAGTGACTTCCACGCCCATGAAGCCGTTTTTCGGCCACAGGCCCTGCTGGGTCTGGGCATTGGCTTCGGGCAACTGGCGGGCGAGTGCGAACATCAGGGCGATGGCATGTTCGGCGGTGGTGATCGAATTGCCGAACGGCGTGTTCATGACGATCACGCCCTTGGCCGAAGCCGCCGGAATGTCGACATTGTCAACACCGATGCCAGCGCGGCCGATGACCTTCAGGTTGGTCGCGGCGTCCAGGATTTCCTTGGTCACCTTGGTCGCGCTGCGGATGGCCAGGCCGTCATATTGGCCGATGATGCCTTTAAGCTCTTCGGGGGTCTTGCCGGTGATTTCGTCGACTTCGATGCCACGTTCGCGGAAGATCGCGGCGGCGCGGGGGTCCATTTTGTCGGAAATGAGGACTTTGGGCATGACGAATTGCCTTTCTTGCAATTCGTCATCCTGACGAAGGTCAGGATCTCAGGCGGCTAGGTTCGACCTAGAGGCCCGAGATCCCAGCCTTCGCTGGGATGACGGGGAATGGGTTAAGAAGGTTAAGCAGCCTTGGCCGTTGCATAGGCCCAGTCGAGCCACGGACCCAGGGCTTCAATATCGGCGGTCTCAACCGTCGCGCCGCACCAGATGCGCAGGCCCGCCGGAGCATCGCGATAGCCCGCGATGTCATAGGCGGCGCCTTCCTTTTCGAGCAGGCCAGCCATGCTCTTGATCAGGGCTTCGTCCGCGCCATCGACCGTCAGGCAGACGCTGGTGGTCGACCGCGTTGCCGGATCGGCGGCGAGATGGCCGAGCCAGTCGCGTTCCTCGACGATCTTGCCCAGCGCCGCCGCGTTGGCGTTGCTGCGCGCCATCAAGCCCTGAAGCCCGCCCAGCGACTTGCCCCATTCAAGCGCGAAGATCGCGTCTTCGACCGCCAGCATGGATGGGGTGTTGATCGTCTCGCCCTTGAAGATGCCTTCAGCGAGCTTGCCCTTCGCCATCAGGCGAAAAACCTTGGGCAGCGGCCAGGCGGGCGTGTGGCTCTCCAGACGCTCGACCGCGCGTGGGCCAAGGATAAGGACGCCATGACCGCCCTCACCGCCCAGCACCTTCTGCCAGGAGAAGGTCGCGACGTCGATCTTGGACCAGTCGATTTCATAAGCGAACACGCCGCTGGTGGCGTCGGCGAAGGTCAGGCCTTCGCGGTCGGCGGGAATCCAGTCGGCGTTTGGCACGCGCACGCCCGACGTCGTGCCGTTCCAGGTGAACAGCACGTCATGAGCGAAGTTCACACCGTTCAGGTCAGGCAGCTGACCATAGTCGGCGCGGATGATCGTCGGATCGAGCTTCAGCTGCTTGGCGGCGTCCGTGACCCAGCCTTCGCCGAAGCTTTCCCAGGCGAGCGTCGTCACCGGACGGGCGCCCAGCATGGTCCACATCGCCATTTCGAAGGCGCCGGTGTCGGACCCGGGGACGATGCCGATGCGATGCGTTTCAGGCAGGTTCAGCAGCTCGCGCATCAGGTCGATGCAATAAGCGAGGCGGGTCTTTCCGATCTTGGCGCGGTGCGAGCGGCCCAAGGATTGCGCGCTCAGCTTTTCGGCGCTCCAGCCCGGAGGCTTGGCGCAGGGACCGGAAGAGAAATAGGGGCGAGCCGGCTTGGTGGCGGGCTTGGCCGCAGGCGCAATGGTGGCGTCGGCGGCAATCATATCAGTCATGTACGCTTCTCCTTGCAGAGAGCTCGCGCGGCGTTGGGACCGCGTGGCCCGCCGGTCGCCCTAAAGAACGGTGCGTAAGAGTCAAGCCGAATGTCTGAATGCGACGAACCGTTCCCATCGTTAACCAACAACGGGACAAGCCGTGATAAACACAGGTCATGATAGAGCGGCCAAGGGGGAAAATGATGATGCGCGGCGCGGGTCATGCGGCCTTGACCGGGCTGTGCCTGACGCTGGCTTTGGCGCTGGCATCGTGCAGTGGCGACATCGTGCCGCGCGGGCGGGTCGAGCGCGCATCCAAGCCGCCCAAGGGCGCGCGTCCCGTGGCGCCACCATCAATGGAATTGCGTCAGTGCCTGGTAAAGCTGCAGTCGCAATCGGTTTCCTTCACGCCCCTGCCCGACCAGAATTTCGGCGGCGGCTGTTCGGCGGTGGGCAGCGTCAAGCTGCTGGACATCGGCGTTCCCGCCACAAACCTGGGCGCGATGACCTGCAACCTGGCGGCCAATTTCGCCGCCTGGGCGCGCTATGGCGTTCAACCAGCCGCGCGCCTGATCCTGGGCGCGGAGATTGAACGGATCGAAACATTCGGCACCTATAATTGCCGCCCGATCGCGGGCAGCGGCAAGCTGAGCGAACATGCGCACAGCAATGCTGTCGACGTGTCTGCATTCGTCCTGTCGGACGGACGGCGGATCACGGTTCAGGAGGGTTGGAATGGCGACCGGCAAACCCGCCAGTTCCTGGAAATCGTAAGGGTCAGCGCGTGCAAACGGTTCCGCACGGTGCTGAGCCCGGATTACAACGTTGCGCACCGCGATCATTTTCATTTCGACATGGGCGGCCGCGGCGGCTTTTGCCGTTAAGCGGAAACCAAATCGCGGCGGCTTCTGCCGTTAAGCGCTCTTGGGTTTTTGCGCCCGCGCGCCTAAGTTGGTTTCAATGACAAGAAAAGAGATTGAGGAACGCAAGTTCCGCCCCGCCCGCCAGGAAGCCGCCGACGCGCAGAAGCAGGTCGGCACCCCGCAAACCAGCAGCGCTGCCTATCGCCTGGCCTTTCAGGACACGGAATTTCTGCTGCGCGAAGATTTGCGGCCCGTCCGTTTTCAGCTGGAACTGCTAAAGCCGCAATTGCTGATGGACGAGGCCGGGATCGAATCCACCTTCGTCTTCTACGGGTCGGCCCGTATTCCCGAACCGGAGCAGGTGCAGGCGCGGATCGACATCGCGACAACGCCGGAACAGCGGCGGATCGCTGAAAATCTGGGAAAGAAGGCGCGCTATTATGACGAAGCGCGCAAGCTGGCGCGAACCGCCGCGCAATATCCCGTGACGGAAAGCGGGTGCCGTCATTTCGTCGTCTGTTCAGGCGGTGGGCCGTCGATCATGGAAGCGGCCAATCGCGGCGCGGCGGACGTCGGCGCGCAGACAATCGGCATGAACATCGTCCTGCCGCATGAGCAGGCCCCCAACCGGTTCGTCACGCCGGAGCTGTCCTTCCAGTTCCACTATTTTGCGCTGAGGAAGATGCATTTCCTGCTCCGCGCGCGCGCGCTGGCGGTTTTTCCCGGCGGGTTCGGCACATTCGACGAAATGTTCGAACTGCTGACACTGATCCAGACCGGCAAGATGAAGCCCATTCCCGTCCTGCTGTTCGGGCGCGAGTTCTGGACGCGGGTAGTGGATTTCGAAGCGCTGGCGGAAGAGGGCGTGATTTCGCCGTCGGACCTCAACCTGCTGACCTGGGTGGAGACAGCCGAGGAAGCCTGGGCCGCAGTGCAGAATTTTTACGAGGATAGCGACGCGCCGGGCTGCGGTTAGAAAGCCGCGTGCCTCTGCGGAGGCAGGAGCAGGTCATCTGTTATCCACCCCTTGCCCTGTTTGCCGCACAGGATTAGGGCGCGGCCATGCGTGATGAGCTTGCCCATGTCGATTGCTGGATCTTCGATCTGGACAACACGCTATATCCGGCGAAAACGGACCTGTTCGCGCTGATCGATGTGAAGATGGGCGAGTTTATCCAGGGCTTGCTGGGGTGCGACCCCGTGGTCGCAAAGGCCACGCAGAAACGCTATTTCATGGAACATGGCACCACGCTGTCGGGCCTGATGCATCATCATGGCATCGAACCGCGTGCTTTCCTGGACTATGTCCATGATATTTCGATGGACCGGCTGGAGGTGGATGAGGCGCTGAACGCCCATATCGCCGCCCTCCCCGGTCGCCGCCTGATCTTTACCAATGGCGACGCCGATTATGCGCAGCGCGTTCTCGACCGGCTGGGCCTGGGCGCGGCTTTCGAGCTGATCCACGACATTCACGCCTGCCAATATATTCCGAAACCCGACCCGTCAGGCTATGCGGAACTATGCCGGGTGCATGGGATCAACCCATCCCGCGCCGCCTTTTTCGAAGATATGGCCCGCAACCTGAAGCCCGCAAAGGCGATCGGCATGGCCACCATCTGGGTGAACAATGGGTCGGAAGCGGGCAATCACGACCATCATCCCGACTATATCGATTTTGAAACCGACCATCTGACGCCATTTTTGGCCGACATCATTGGGGAAAAGCCATGAGCCAAGATCTGATCGCCACCATCGACGCCGCCTGGGAAGATCGGGCCAATGTCAGCCTGACAACGCAGGGCGCAGTCCGCCAGGCGGTAGACAAGGCCCTGGCCATGCTGGACAGCGGCACGGCGCGCGTCGCTGAACCGACTGCGGATGGCTGGCAGGTCAACCAGTGGCTGAAAAAGGCGGTGCTGCTGTCTTTCCGCCTGAACGACAATGTCATGATCGACAATGGTCCGGGCGCTGGCCATTGGTGGGACAAGGTGCCCAGCAAATTCGCCGGATGGGACGAAGCGGCGTTCCGCTCCGCCGGTTTCCGCGCCGTGCCGGGCAGCTTCGCCCGCGCCGGATCGCATATTGCGAAGAATGTCATCCTGATGCCCAGCTTCGTCAACATCGGCGCGTTCGTCGATGAAGGCACGATGGTCGATACCTGGGTGACCGTGGGCAGCTGCGCTCAGATCGGCAAGAATGTCCATCTGTCGGGCGGCGTCGGCATCGGCGGCGTGCTGGAGCCGTTGCAGGCCGATCCCGTCATCATTGAAGATGACTGCTTCATCGGCGCTCGGTCCGAAGTCGTGGAAGGCGTGCGCATCGGCAAGGGTTCGGTCCTGTCGATGGGCGTGTTCATCGGCATGTCGACCAAGATCGTCGACCGCACCACGGGTGAGATCTTCATCGGCGAAGTGCCGCCCTATTCGGTCGTCGTACCGGGATCGCTGCCCGGCAAGCCGCTGCCTGATGGCACGCCGGGACCCAGCCTGTATTGCGCGGTGATCGTGAAGCGCGTGGATGCGCAGACGCGGTCGAAGACCGGGATCAACGAACTGCTGCGCGATTGATCCACCTCTAAACTCCCCTCCCGCCTGCGGGAGGGGCCGGGGGAGGGTGCGATCGCGTCAGCAATCGCTTCCGCCTTTCGGGACAGCACAGAAGCTCGCTGCGCTCGTCACTCCCCTTCCCCCTCCCGTGAGAGGGAGGGGCTTATAAGATTGGCGGCCTTCGCCTACATAGCGCCCATGCCGCCATCCACACCCGACAACAGCCCGCTTCCACCCGTGTGGGCAACATTGCGGCGGTTCCTGCCCTATCTGTGGCCTGCCGATGCGCCTGCACTGCGGCGGCGCGTCGCTATCGCGATGATTCTGGTCGTGATGGCAAAGGCGATCAGCCTTGCCATGCCCTTCGCCTATAAGGGGGCGATCGACCGCATGGTGCCGGGCATGGAGCCTGCCGCCGGTCTCGCCATCGCGCTGGTGGTGGCTTATGCGGGCGCGCGGTTCGGCAGCGTTCTGTTCGACAATCTGCGCAACGCGGTATTCGAAAAGGTAGGACAGGAAGCCGGGCGGCGCCTGTCCGACGATGTATTCGTCCATCTGCACCGGCTATCGCTGCGCTTTCATCTCGACCGGCGCACTGGCGCGGTCACCAAGATCGTCGAACGCGGCACCAAGAGCATCGACACGATGCTCTATTTCCTGCTGTTCAACATCGCGCCGACGGTGCTGGAACTGACGGCGGTCTGCGTCATCTTCTTCGTCAAGTTCGGGCCGGGGCTTGTGGCGGCGACGCTGGTGATGGTGGGCCTGTATATCTGGTTCACCCGTACCATCACCGAATGGCGCAACCAGTTGCGGCGCGACATGGTGGACATGGACACCAACGCCGTCGCTCACGCGGTCGACAGCCTGTTGAATTTTGAGACGGTCAAATATTTCGGCGCGGAGGAACGGGAAGCCGCCCGTTACAGCAACGCCATGCGGCGCTATGCCGAAGCGGCTGTGAAGTCGGAAAACAGCCTGGCCTGGCTGAACGTCGGCCAGTCCCTGATCACCAACCTGATGATGGCGGGCGCGATGGGATATACCGTCTGGGGCTGGAGCCGGGGCACGTTTTCGACCGGCGATGTCGTGCTGGTGAACACATTGCTTAGCCAGCTATTCAGGCCGCTGGACCTGTTGGGAATGGTGTATCGCACGATCCGGCAGGGCGTGATCGATATGGAGGCGATGTACAAGCTGATCGATACGCGCACCGAAGTGGGCGACCGGCCTGACGCACCCGCACTGAAAGTGACCGCTGGCGAGGTCCGCTTCGACCATGTGCGTTTCGGCTATGATCCCGACCGCGAAATCCTGCATGATGTCAGCTTTACCGTGCCAGCGGGCCGGACGCTGGCGATCGTTGGTCCGTCCGGCGCTGGAAAATCGACCATCGCCCGCACGCTTTTCCGCTTCTACGACATCCAGCACGGCCAGATCATGATCGATGGGCAGGATATCGCAGGGGTGACGCAATCGTCGCTCCGCGCGGCGATTGGCATCGTCCCGCAGGACATGGTGCTGTTCAACGACACGGTCGGCTATAATATCGGCTATGGCCGCGAAGGCGCGAGCCAGGCGGAGATCGAGGCGGCGGCCAGGGCGGCATCCATCCATGACTTCATCATGCGCCTGCCGCAGGGATATGACACGCGCGTGGGCGAACGCGGCCTCAAACTTTCCGGGGGCGAAAAGCAAAGGGTTGCGATCGCGCGGACATTGCTGAAGGACCCGCCGGTTCTGGTGCTGGATGAAGCGACGAGCGCGCTCGACAGCCGAACGGAGACAGAGATTCAGGACGTGCTGCGCAACATAGCGCGCAAACGCACCACGCTGATCGTCGCCCACCGCCTGTCGACGGTCGTCGATGCCGACGAAATCATCGTGCTGGATCAGGGTCGCGTCGTGGAGCGGGGACGTCATGCCGACCTGGTCCGGGCCGATGGCCTTTATGCGATCATGTGGACGCGACAGGCGAGCGAGCGGGAGAGCATTGTCAACGAAGCGGTTTGAGCAGCTTACCTAAAGCCGCGGCGGACCCCTCCACTCGGCACGATCAATGCCATTCGACGATTGGTTCCGGCTTGTCCGGCGCGACGAACGCCACCCGTTCGAACTGAACCGCGATCAGGCAACGTGGCGCAACGGACGCGTCCTGCTGGAAACAATGAACGGGCTGGCCATCGGCAAAACCGGAAACCTTGCCCTCCAGTTGAAGCTGATAGCCGCGCGCTGACGGCGTTTCGCCTTCGGGCAGCTTGACCGTGGACGAATAGGGGCGGTCACCGCGCCGCAAAGTCCTTGGCCCGTCGGGCGAATAGAATTGCGCGATTCCCAGCCGCTGGCCCTGCGGGACGCCGACGTCCGTCAACGCGCCACCCTCGGCGGGGCACTGGTCCGCGCTGGTCCATGGACGGCGGATCCAGAAACCCTCGACCGCATCGAATTTCATGTCGGTCGCCAACGTCTTCACCCAGTCCGTATCGGCAAGGTTGTTGGCCCGCGCGCTAAGCCGGAGCGCGCGGCTCCTGGGATTGAAGCTCCATCCCGCCCATGCGTCTTTCGTTTCGTCGGTCAATTCCCCCGCGCAACCAAATGGCATGCGCAGGATGAAGGACCGCCCGACCAGCTGCGCATTGGACTGCGGCATTGCGCTACCGCTCGCCACCGCATCCGCCGCGCTCGCCGCCGCGGCCAACAGGGCCGCGCGGTCCAGCGGTGGCGGTGGGACGGGAATGACGGGGATCTTGGGAACCTCAACCCTGGGCGGCTGTTTCGGTTCAGCCTGAGCGGGCTTGGGCGATGGCGCATCTTCCCACCCGACAATGGCGATCGTCAGCGCGGAACCCGCAGCAGCGGCAATCAGGTAGGAAAGAATGCGCAACCGAATATTCTGTTCTGCCATGAAGCCAGTCTAGCAGATATGATGAAGAAAATGACCCCTAGGCTCAAGATTTTCCTCACCAATCTTCCATTTTTCCTGCTGAAATTCCGTCTTTATGCTACCGGGTTGCCATGACGCTTGAGCAACTTGTCACCCTTATCGTGCTGGCGGGCGTGGTTGCCGCGCTGATCTGGGACAAGGTTCGGGCCGATGTCGTCGCCCTGTCGGGCGCGGCGATCCTCCTTTTGACGGGTGCGGTGCGGCCCAGCGAAGTGCAGGGCGCCTTTGGCAGCCCGGCCATCATCGCGCTGGCTTCCCTGTTCGTCATCGCCCACGCCATGGAATTGTCAGGCCTGCTCGACCTGCTGATCCGCAAGGCGGTCGCGCTCTGCCGCCGGATCGGGGCGCTGGGCATCTGGCTGCTGATCCTGCTGTGCGGCGGGGCGTCGGGCTTCCTGAACAACACGCCGATCGTGGTGCTGGCCGCGCCCGTGATCCGCGACGTATCCCAGTCGTTGAAGTTGGACCCAAAACGCTTCCTGATGCCGCTATCCTATGTGGCGGTGCTGGGGGGATGTTGCACGCTGATCGGCACATCCACCAACCTGCTGGTGGACGACATGGCGCGGTCGTCCGGTCAGCCACCCTTTTCCCTGTTCGAAATCACGCCGGTGGGCCTGATCGTCGCGGCGGCGGGCGGCCTCTACCTCTTCTTCTTTTCCGGTCGGCTGCTCGCCCGGCCCCTGCCCGCGAGCTTCGAACGGATGGAAGCCGCCCTGCCCCACCATGTCAGCCATGTGGACATCGCCGGGGATGCGGTCGGCGATCCGGGCAGTTTCGTAAAGCAAAGGCCCTTCGCTCCCGCCAAGGCTATTTCGTCCAGCCTGATCTTCCTGGGCGTCATCCTCCTCGCCGCCCTCAACATCACGCCCATCGCCGCATCGGCCTTTGGCGGCGCGGTGCTGCTGATATTGCTCCGCGTCATCCGCCCGGAAGAAGCCTATGGCGGACTGCGGCCTGAAATCCTGATGCTGATCGTCGGCATGGTCGTGATCGGCATCGCTCTGGAACAGACCGGGCTTGCATCTTCGGCCACCAACGCCTTGATCGACAAGGTGGGTGTTTTCGGCCCATTGGGGGCGCTCATCCTGCTTTATGGCGCGACCCTGCTCCTGACAGAACTGTTATCGAACGCCACCGTTGCCGTTCTGGTGACGCCAATCGCCGTCGCGCTGGCCGAAAGCCTGAGTGTCAGCCCACGCCCGTTCCTGGTGGCAGTGATGATGGCGGGCAGCGCCGCCTTCGCCACGCCTTTTGGCTATCAGACCAATGTCCTTGTCTATCAGATGGCGGGTTACAGCTATCTCGACTTTACTAAGGTCGGGCTTCCCCTGAACCTTATCACCTGGGTCGCGGCGGTCGCCGCCATCCACTGGTTCTTCCCTTTTTAACCCTAGGCCAGCGCCCTCCGCCCGCCATCCGCCATCGCAATCTCCGCCACATCCGCACCGGTAGGCCGCTGGAACAATCGCAGTCCGAATTGCGGCAATATGGCGATCAGATGGTCGAAAATATCCCCCTGCACCCCTTCATATTCGTCCCAGACCGTGCTGTTGGCGAAAGCATAGATTTGCAGCGGCAGGCCATTTTCGCTTGGCTCCATCTGCCGCACCAACAGCGTCTTGTCCTGCGCGATATCGCTGCGCGCTTTCAGATAGGCATGCACATAGGCGCGAAAGGTGCCGATATTGGTGAGCCGCCTGCCATTGACCGGGTTGTCAGCGCCATGCTGCCGGTTCCAGCGGCCGATATCCTGCTGCTTGACCTGTAAATATCCCTTCAACAGCGAAAATCGCGCCAGCTGCTCCATATCTTGCTGCTCAAGAAAACGGACGCTGCTCTGGTCGATCATCAACGACCGCATGATCCGCCGCCCCCCTGATTCCGACATGCCGCGCCAGTTGCGAAAGCTTTCGGATATCAGCCGATGGGTCGGGATGGTCGTGATCGTCTTGTCGAAATTCTGGACCTTCACTGTGTGCAGCGCGATGTCGATGACGTCGCCATTGGCGTCAAGCTGCGGCATTTCGATCCAGTCGCCCACGCGCACCATGTCGTTCGACCCGATCTGCACCGACGCCACCAGCGACAGGATCGTGTCCTTGAACACCAGCATCAGAACAGCGGCCATCGCGCCCAGGCCGGACAGCAACAGCAGCGGCGACTGATCCATCAACGCCGCGATCATCAGGATGGTGGCGGTGGCATAGACCAGCAGCTTGGCCACCTGGACATAGCCCTTGATCGGTCGGTTCGCCGCATGGGGGCGGCGCTGGTACAGATCATTGAACAGGGCAAGCAGTCCACTGACCGCGATGGCGATGGTCAGGATGATGAAGGCGGCACACAGGCTCTGCACAAAGGACACCAGACCTGCGGGCAGGTGCGGCACCGCCGCGATGCCCTGCTGGATGACCAGCGCCGGCACGATGTTCGACAGCCGCGCGACGATGGCGCCGATATGCTGCGCTTCTATGTGAAATGGCAGGTGGCGCAGCAGCCGCAGCAGCACGCGCAGCACGATGCGCTTGGTGATCCAGTTCGCGATCCAGGAAAACAGGCCCAACAGGAGCAGCGCCAGCCCGCTCTGCATCCAGGGTTCGCGCACATAGCCCTGGATCAACATGTCCACACTGTCATTGGCGATGGGAAGATTGGTGATCAAGCCTGCGCCTCCTGCGCGAATGGGTCGCCCTGCAATGACTTGCCAGCGGTTTCCGGCATGAAGCGCAGCGCGAACAGGCCGACGACACAGGCCAGCATCATCGTGAATGCAGGCATCAATTCATTGCCGGTCAGGGTGATGAGGCCACTGTTGACCGCGGGCGCGGTGCCGCCAAAAATCGACGTCGACACATTATAGGCGATGGCGAAACCGGCGAAGCGCACTCGCGTCGGGAACAGCGCGGGAAAGGTCGCCGATATGGTCGCGAGTTGCGGGACGTACAGCAAACCCAGCAGGGCAAAGCCGACGATCGCGCCCATCAGCCCGGTTCCCATGAGCAGATAGAGCGGCACCGCCCCGACCAGCAGCCCGATCAGCGACACGCGCCACATCGGTCGCCGCCCCACCCGGTCCGACAATTTGCCCGCGAAGGGCAGGAACGCCATCATGAACAGCATGCCGATGATCGGCACGATCAACGCTTCGTCCGGCGACAGGCCGATGCGGCGCTGTAGATAGGTCGGCATGTAACTGAGCAGCGTATAGTTGACGACATTGAGCGCCACCACCAGCCCGCCCACGACGAGCATCGGCCGTCTGTAGCGCCGCATCAGCAGGCGCAGGCCAGGGGTGGGCGCGGCCTCTTCCCGGCTTGCATGTTCGCGGAAGATCGGCGTGTCCTCCATCTTCGATCGCAGATACATGCCGACCAGCCCCATCGGCCCCGCGATCAGGAAGGGAATGCGCCATCCCCACTGGTGCATCGCGTCTTCACCCAGCGTCAGGGAAAATCCCAGCATCAGCGACGCACCCAGCGAAAACCCCGCCAGCGTGCCGAACTCCAGAAAGCTGCCGAAAAAGCCCCGGCGGTCGTCGGGCGCATATTCGGCCATGAATGTCGCTGCGCCCCCATATTCGCCGCCGGTCGAAAAGCCCTGCACCATGCGCAGCACGATCAGCAGCGCCGGGGCCCACATTCCGATGCTTGCATGGTTGGGGATCAACCCCACGCACAGCGTCGCGCCCGCCATCATCAGGATGGTCAGCGCCAATACGGATTTCCGGCCCAGCCTGTCGCCCAAAGGACCCCAGAACAGACCGCCCAGCGGCCTGACCAGAAAGGAAATGGCAAAGGTCGCCAGCGCGAACAGCACCGCTTCGTCCATATCGCCAGGAAAGAGCGCAGCCGAAATATAGGTCACGCCATAAGCGTAAATGCCATAGTCGAACCATTCTGTCGCATTGCCCATGGCCGACGCGGCAATCGCCCGGCGCATCGTGACGGCGTCCGCCGCATGGGCACCGGGCACGGGTGAAGGGTCGGCCAAAGTTGCGGTCATCTATTTTGTCCTGCGATGGGTTCGTCATCCGACACATTGGGGTCCAGCAGCGACGCCATGGGCGTGGTGCGCGGCATGATCTGGAATTCCTGCTGTTCGGCGGATGGGACGGGGTCGGATGCGCGCTGACGCCACAGTCCCAGCACCAGCGCCAGGCCAGCGCACATCGCGATGAACAGGAACAGGCCGCCCGTGCCCGACACCGTCATGACGCCAGCAGCGCAAACGGGGCCGCACGCCGCGCCAACGGAATATAGCAGCACCAGCCTGCCGCTTGCGGTCACGCGTTCCGATTCCAGCAGCCGGTCGTTACAATGGGCGACACACAGGGGATAAAGCGCGAAGCTGAGGCCACCGAACAGTGCGCCCAGCGCCATCAGGCCGATCCCGCCCGACCCTGTCAGCGCCAGGGCCAGGCTCACCAACAGGACGATGGCGAAACTGACGATGATCACCGCCCGCCGGTCATAACGGTCGGACAGCCGTCCCAGCGGCCATTGCAGCGCCACGCCGCCCAGGATGACGATCATCATGAACCGCGCGGTTTCCGGCAGTTCCAGCCCCAGCCGCCGGACATGCACCGCCGCCAGACCGTAAAAAGCTCCCAGCATCAGTCCCGTGGCAAGCGCACCAATGGTGCCAAGGGGCGAAGCGGCCAGCAGCGACCGGATCGAAAATGCGGTCGCTTCGACCGGCGCGGGCGCGGAACTGCGGGTGAGGCACAGCGGAATGATCGCGAGCGAAATCAGGATCGAGGCAATCTGAAAGGGGATCGCCGGATAAGCGCCCGCCGCGCCCAGCAACAACTGCCCCACGGCCTGTCCCGAATAGAGGGCGACCATATAGGCCGCCAGGACACTGCCCCTCATCTGCGGCTCTGCCCGGTCGTTCAGCCAGCTTTCCAGGCATACGAAAACGCCCGCGACGCAGACGCCATCGATCAGCCGCAGCATCGACCAGAATAGCGGGTGCGCCAGCAAGGCGTAGGCCAGCGTACTCGCCGACAGCAGCGCGACGAAGGCGGCAAAGGCGCGGATATGCCCGACCTGCCGCACCACATCGCCAGCGCGCAGCGACCCCAGCACCAGACCACCGAAATAGGCGGTCGCTACCATGCCGATCGCCATGGTGCCGCTGCCCGCACGCTCCAGCCTTATGCTGATGAGCGTCGCCAGGAAGCCGCTTCCACTCATCAGCATGAATATGGACAGCAGCAGGCTGCGGACAGGCTGGATCGCCAGAAACATGGTCGCAGGCGGCGTCGGCGTCAGGCCGCGCGCCGTCCCTCCAGCGCAGACGTGTCTTCTTCGACCAGCGCCCGGTGCAATGCCTGCACGGCCATGTCGAACTGGGCGGCATGGACCACGAACTGCACGTCCACATTGCGGATCTGATGCTGCATCGCGACCACTTCGACATCTGCTGCGGCCAGCGCCTGCAGCGCGTCCGGCACAAGTCCCGGTCTGGATATGTCGCTGCCGATGACGGAAACGATCGCGACGGGCTGGGTCGATATCGCCGCGTCCGGGTAACGCGCCTGCAGGTCCGCTATCACCCTTTTCATCGTCGTCGGATCGGACGCCAGATAATGGGTGATGGTGTTGGCGTTGGACGATTTGCTGACGATCCAGGCGTCATGCCGGGCCAGCGCGTCCAATATCGCCGCGTCATATCCCTTCACCCCCACCATATCCTGTTCAAAGAATTGCAGCGCCTGGGCGTGACGGATGCCGGTGACGATCTCGACGCGCGGGCTTTCCGACACATAGTCGCCGCAGATCAGCGTGCCGCCGTCTTCCCGGTCGAACGTGTTGCGGACGCGCAGCGGGATGTTGGTCTGGCGCAATCCCCGGCCCGCGCCGGGATGGATCGCCTCCATGCCCAGATTGGCCAGCTGATCGGCGACGTCATAATTGGTGCGACCGATCTTGCGCGCCTTGTCCGTGCCGACCAGTTTCGGGTCGGCGCTCGACAGGTGGAACTCCTTATGGATGATCGCCTCCCGCGCGCCCGTCAGCACGGCTACGCGCGAAAATGTCATTTCCGAATAGCCGCGTGCATAACGCCGCACCATGCCTTCGCTACACCCGGCATAGCCAGTGACGATCGGCAGGCTGGTGGCAAGGTCGATGCCGACAAAGGCCTGCTCGATCCGTTCGTCCAGCCCGCGCATATCCTGCTGGTCCCACAGCGTCAGGTCGACGAAACACGCATTGACGCCCCGGTCGCGCAGCAGCAGCGCGGTGCTGTGGGCGCTATGCGCCTCCCCCAGCCCGGCCAGCAGCTCACGCACGGTCATCAGCTGTTCCTTGACGCAGAAGCGCCCATGGCTACGCAACCGCGCCAGATCTTCCAGGCAGGCGGCGACCGCATCGATGCGCCGGTCGACAAAGGCATCAGCCTCCGCGACGCTTTGCGGCCGCGCGAACATAGCGGCGTTGCGTTCCTTCATGGCGCGCCTGACATCGTCGATCGCCAGCCGCCATCCGTCCGCGCCATCATCCGCGACGAAGCGGGCGTAAACGCCCGAAGCACCGCTTTTCTTGTGCTCCAGCAACAGGTCGGTCATCCCCGCATAGGCGGACACGACGAAGATGCGATTGTAGAGGTCCGCGCCCTTGCGCCCCGCGATCAATACATTGTCGAACAATGTCGCGGTCGCGGCCATGGATGTTCCGCCGATTTTCTCGACGCTGTGCGTGCCTGTCATGCCAGCACCCCTTTCATCAGCGCCCCGGCCTGCGGTTCGACCGGCTCTGCTTCTCCCCGTGCGGCGATGAAGTCGGGCCTCGGCTTGTCGACGCCGAACGGCGCGACCAACCGGTTGCTGACGGCATTATAGACCATGAAGGCGTTGGCGCGCGGGAACGGGGTGATGTTTCCGTTCGACCCATGCATGACGTTGCAGTCGAAAATGACCACAGCGCCCGGCTTCCCCGTCGGCGCGACGATGCCATGCCGGTCGGCCAGTTCCGCCAGGCTGTCTTCGTCGGGCACGCCATATTCCTGGCGCTTGAGCGACATGCGATAATGATCTTCCGGCGTCTCCCCGACGCAGGTCAGGAAGGTGCGGTGCGATCCGGGGATCAGCATCAGCGGTCCGTTGTTCGGCGTGTTTTCCGCCAGCAGCACCGACATGGACAGCGCCCGCATCCGTGGCATGCCGTCTTCGACATGCCAGGTTTCGAAATCGCTGTGCCAGTAAAATTCCTTGCCCTGGAAACCGGGCTTATAATTCAGGCGCGACTGGTGGATATACACATCGTCACCCAACAGGAATCGCGCGACATTCGCCAGCCGCGCGTCAGCGGCAAGCCGCGCGATGACCCGGCTTTGCGCGTGGATGCGAAAGATCGACCGGATTTCCCTGCCGCCCGGCTCGCTGATGACCGTTTCCGCCTCCAACGCATCGGGATCGGCCAGCAATTTTCCTGCCTCCCGTTGCAGGAATGTGACTTCCTCTTCGGAAAATAGGTCATCCAGAACCAGATAGCCGTCGCGATCGAACATCGCGGCCTGATCCTGCGTGATGGGTGCGTCCCTGGTCCAGTCGCTGTGAACGACAGGGTCCAGACGCGGCAACATTTCCGCCTGATGGGACTGGCGGGACGGGTAGATGTCTTGCAAGGGACTTCCCCCTTTCTGGTTGATGATCAACTTACGGGAGCAGGCTCACGCGCCATGTCGACAGCGGCCGGATAGGCCCCGTTTTCGTCATGCACTTCCCGACCGGTCACCGGCGGGTTGAACACGCAGGCCGTCAATATGTCAGTTTCCGGCCGGACCACATGCTTGTCATGGGCGTTGAGCGCATACATCACGCCCGACGCGAGCCGATGGGTGACACCCGTCCCCAAATCCTCGATCGTGCCGGTGCCCTTCAGGACCAGCACGGCTTCCAGATGGTTCTGATAATGCATGTGGATTTCTTCACCTGCATACATGGTGGTGACATGGAATGAAAAACCCATGTCGTCGTCCTTCAGTAGAAGGCGGGCGCTTTCCCATTGGTCGGTACGGACATTCTGGTCCGACTTGCGAATTGCCTGAAGTTTGCGAACGATCATAGCCTGTCTCCTTCTTACTCGGCGGCCACGCCGATGGGCGCGGACAACGCTTCGCGTATGCTGCGTTCCACGATATCCAGCCCGGCGGACAGCAGGGCGTCGTCGATGATGAGCGGCGCGAGAACCTTGACGATTTCGTCATGCGCCCCGCTGGTTTCGATGATCACGCCACGGTCGAAACAGGCGGCAGTGACCGTCGCGGCGGTTTCGCCCGACCCAAGGTCAATGCCCCGCATCATTCCCCGGCCCCGCGTCGACAGGCCAAATTCTGCCGCGATCGCGTCCAGCCGCCGCTCCAGCAGGGCGGCGCGCCGGGCGATGTCGTCCTGAAAACGGCCATCGCTCCAGAAATGGCGGAATGCCGCGGCAGCGGTGACAAAAGCGTGATTGTTGCCCCGGAACGTGCCGTTATGCTCGCCGGGCGACCACTGATCCAGCTCGGGACGAAACAGCGTCAGGGCAAAGGGCAGGCCCATGCCGGACAATGACTTGGCCATCGTGACGATGTCGGGCGTAAAGCCCATGCCTTCGAAGCTGAAAAAGCCGCCGGTCCGGCCGCACCCGGCCTGAATATCATCGACGATCATCAGCGCGCCGTGCCGTTTGGCGATATCGGCAATCTTGCGCAGCCATTCGGGCGACGCGACGTTCAGCCCACCTTCGCCCTGCACCGTTTCCACCAGGATCGCGGCGGGCGCGTCCAGGCCGCTCGACGGGTCGGCCAGGCGGCGCTCCAGCAGTTCCGCCGTGTCCACGTCCGGCCCGTGATAGCCATCATACGGCTCATGCGCGACATGGTTCAACGGCACGCCGGCCCCGCCCCGCTTGGCGGCATTGCCGGTGCAGGCCAGCGCGCCCAGCGTCATGCCGTGGAAACCGTTGGTGAAAGCGATCACCATTTCACGGCCCGTCACCTTGCGCGCCAGCTTGATCGCTGCTTCCACCGCGTTGGTGCCGGTCGGCCCGGTAAACATCGCGCGGTAATCCAGCCCGCGCGGTTTCAGGATCACCTGCTCCAGCGTGTTCAGGAAATCCGCCTTCGCATCGGTATGCAGGTCAAGGCCATGGGTAATCCCGTCGCCCGCGATATAGTCCAGCAACGCCTGTTTCAGCAGCGGATGATTGTGACCATAGTTCAGCGTCGAACAGCCGGACAGGAAATCCAGATAGCGCCCGCCTTGATTGTCGTGCATCCAGACACCTTCCGCCCTGGTAAACTGGCGGGGCATGGACCGGGCATAGCTGCGCACGACGGATTCGCGGCGCTCGTAAATGCTCGTGTCAGGCTTGCGGGACGTGGGTTTGGGACGGGTGAAGATCATCTCGTCGTTCCTCCTGTTGATGATTTGCGCCGTCAGCGGCGCAGCGGGCCGATGCGCGCTTCCCACTCAGTGGCGTGCGCGCCGGCGAAATGAGCGTCACGCTCGAACAGCGCGCGCTTTGAAAGGGATGCATTCCAACGGGTGGCCAGTCCTTCGAACAGCGCCCATGATGGCTTGTTGTCGTCCGTGACGGTGGTGATCAGGTGGCTGACGCCGTTCGCCTCCGGCCGGTCGAGCAGCGATTCGATCATGCGGCCAGCCAGACCCACACCACGCGCAGCCGGTGACACGGCGACTTGCCAGACGAAAAAGCATTCCGGGCTGGATGGAGGGCGATAGCCCGACACCCATCCCACAACGTCGCCCTGCCGTTCGGCGACAATGCAGAAGTCGGCGAAATGCGTGCATTGCAACAGGTTGCAATAGGCCGAGTTCGGATCCAGCGGCGGACAGGCCGCGATCAATCCCGTGACGGCGGGACCGTCAATGGCGGTGGGCTTGCGCAAAATAACATTGCCACATGTGCCGGGGACGGAATGCGAAAAAGACCGTGACGGCCCCCGTGCCGCGCCGGATATTCGATCAAAGATTGTTAATCTCCCGAATTATATTTTCTGGCAGGACGATGCCTCCTGCGACAGTGCGGCGCTTTATATGCTGATTTTTACTCAGTTTTCAACCCTGCGCCGCCAAAAGCAATACTTCGGCAATTGAAGCACCTGCTAAATATGCTTTATTGCTCAAAGGAAATTTTCTGGCGCGGCGGCCTACATTTCTCTATCGAATGACTATGGATTCAGAATTTGCCCCGCTCACGCTCCGCGCCCTCCGCCGCGTCCTGCGCGCGACGGAAATTGGCAGCCGCCAACTTGCCGCGGCAACCGGACTCACCCCGTCGCAATTGCTGGTGCTGCGGGAAATCGCTGCCAGGGAAGCGGCGACGCCCAGCGCCATCGCCAATGCGCTGCAATTCAGCCAGGCGACGATCACCACCATTGTCGACCGGTTGCAGGAACTGGGCTTTGTGCATCGACAGCGGAGCGAACGTGACAAGCGGCAGTTCATCCTGACCATCGAGTCCGCCGGTAAAATTGCCTTGGTCGACGCGCCCGATCCGGTGCAGACGACCTTCACCGCGCGCTTCGTTCGCCTGCCGCAATGGGAACAGGCGATGATCCTGGCGGCTGTCGAGCGCCTGGCCATGTTGATGGACGCCCAGCATATCGACGCCGCGCCCCTGCTGGACAGTGGCCTGATCGACCGGTCAGAGCCTGTCTGAATCATGTTCCGGTCAGCGCAGGTCACCCATATTTTACGCCTGATGTGCGAACAGGCGGGCCGAAAAAGGGGCGGACGATGACAAAGCGCAATGCGAACCCCACGCTCCGCCGCGCCCTTATCATCCTGCGCCGTCATGGTCCCCAGGCGCGCGTGTGGCGTCGGCGTATCGCGATAGTGGGGGGCGCGATCCTGGTCGGCCTGGTGGCGCTGCTGTTCGCCCATCTGGCGGATCTGGCGGGGGAATTATTTCTGGCAGGCGCGCGGCGATGGTGGTGGGCGCCGATGGCCGTGACGCCGCCCGGCTTTGCATTGCTGGTGTGGGTCACGCGTAAATATGTACCTTTGGCCGCAGGTTCCGGCATTCCCCAGGTGATCGCCGCCTCCCGCGATCCCGACCGCGGCATGGACAGGCTGGTGTCGGCCCGCACGGTATGCGCCAAATTCTTCCTGACGATTGGCAGCCTGTTCCTGGGCGCATCGGTCGGACGCGAAGGCCCCACGGTCCAGATTGCAGCGTCGATCATGGGATATGCGCATCGGATCATGGCCGTCCCCCTGCGCGCGTCCGTCTATATAGCGGGGGGCGCAGCAGGCGTCGCGGCGGCGTTCAATACGCCTCTTGCCGGGGTCGCATTTGCGATCGAAGAATTGGCCGCCGCCTATGAACAGCGCATGACCCTGCTCGTGATGGCCGCTGTCCTGATCGCTGGCATGGTCAGCCTGGGCATAGCCGGGGATTATGTCTATTTCGGCGAAATGCGTCAGACATTAAGCGCGCGGGACGCATTGATCGCGGCTCCGGTCGCGGGATTGTTCGGCGGCCTTGCGGGCGGTCTGTTTTCACGCCTGATGCTGGGTGCGGGGGTGACGAATTTCGCGCCGATGCGCTGGATGCGAGCCCGGCCTGTCCTGTTCGCCGCTGTTTGCGGTCTCGTCGTCGCGATGCTGGGGACCTGTACAGGCCTGACCTGGGGCACTGGCTACGAAACTGCTCATGCAGCAATTTCGGGGGCCGACGTTCCCTTATGGTTTGCGCCCGCCAAATTCCTGGCAAGCCTGGCAACCGCCGTGTCCGGCCTGCCCGGCGGCATTTTTGCTCCGTCACTGTCGGTTGGGGCGGGCGTGGGGGATATGCTGCGCAGCATCTTCCCGTCCTATCCGCCCGGCGCCATCGTGCTGCTGGGCATGATCGCCTATTTCACCGGCGTGGTCCGCGCCCCTTTGACGGCGGTGATCATCATATCGGAAACGACCGCCAGCAGGGGCCTGATGCTGCCCCTTCTGGCGTCGGCGCTGACCGCCGATTTCGCCGCCCATCTTGTGTGCAAGGAACGGCTGTATCACGGCCTGTCCAAACGGTTCATCACGCCTTCAACCCCGTCGGGCTAGCTTCCGCAAAAGCCAAAAGGGGTTGATCCTCGATCAAGCGTCCCTAGTTTACGATGAGGCGTGACGCCTTTTAGCAGATTGAAATCGTGGTCGTGTGTCTGATTTTTTCCTTTCGGCGCGCGTCCGCACAGCCGGAGAGATGACAAGATGCACCGTGCTTTGCTGACAGCCCTGTTTGTTTCAGTTTCCATTCCCGCCTTTGCTCAGGACGCTGCCCCAGCGGGGCAAGCAGCCGCCCCCGCCGGACAGGCTGCCGACGCACCCGCGCCAGCGCTCAGCCCTGACCAGATCAAGGCCTTCAACCAGGCAGTGTCGGATTTTACCGCCGGTCAGCAGGCGCAGCAGAGCGGCGACAATGTCACGGCATCGGCAAAATATGAAGCCGCCCTCCCCGCCATCCGCGACGCGGTTAAGGTGCAGCCGGACAATATCGACAATGTGAATTTCCTGGCCAACGCCCTTTACGCCGCAGCGGCAGCAAAGGCCGGTTTGCAACAGCTGGACGCCGTTCCTCCGCTGTATAAAGAAAGCCTGCCCTATTGGCGGAAGGTCATTGCGGCGCGGCCCACCGATGCCCAGAGCCGGGGCGTGCTGACCGGGATTTTGATCCAGCTGGGCAATTTCAAACTGGGCAAGCAGGACAAGGCAGGGGCCGCCCCCTATTATGCCGAAGCGCTTCCGCTCGCGCGCAAGGCAGTCGCCGAAAAGTCCGACGCGATCAACAAGAACATCCTGCTGTCCGCACTGATCGGAACCAGCCAGACCAGCGATGATCCCGCCATCAAGGCCGAAGCCGCTACCATGTCGAAGGCGATGATTGCCGACAACAGCGTCGATGCTATCAACAAGCCATCGGCCCAGGCGCTGGCCGGAACCCCGGCGGCCAAATGATCTGACAGGTTGCGCATGCCTTCAGCCTGATGCTGGGGCATGCCGACCATCTTGCCGTTCAGCCCTGCCGGGGGTCGGCACGACTGGAGGGCGGGCTGACCCAGCCCATGAGCCTGCGTTCGACCATGCCGTGCAGTGCAGGGTCGCCATGAATCATACTGATGATAAAGGGAAAATGGTGCTGCCGGTGAGGATTGAACTCACGACCTCAGCCTTACCAAGGATGCGCTCTACCACTGAGCTACGGCAGCACTTCACCATTTTCGCGCCTTGTCAGGCGACGGAGCCGGGCCTATGGCTGCGCACGTCTCCCTTGTCAAGGCGCTTGCGGTCGCGGGTCCGATTTGCTTTAGGCGATGGCATGACAGGCGGACCGGATGATCGCAAGGAACGGCTGGCGCAGGCGCTGCGCGACAATCTGCGCCGCCGAAAGGCGCAGGCGCGTGCCGTCACGGCTGAACCGCCGCCGGAAAAGCCCGACCCTGACCATCGCGACCAATAAAGGCCGCCCGCACGTCAAAGCGGCGCGCAGGCTCCGTTGAGCCAGGCCAACGCATCGCCTTCCAACTGCGGCCCGATCCTTTCCAGCACCATGGCGTGATAACCGTCGACCCATGCGCGCTCATCGCTGGTCAGCAGCTCCGCCGCGATGGCGTGCCGGTCGATCGGGGCAAAGGTCAGCGTTTCAAAACCCATCATCGCCCGCTCCCCGCCCGGCACATCGCGCGGTTCGACCAGCACCAGATTTTCGATGCGGATCCCATATTCGCCGGCCTTGTAATAGCCCGGTTCGTTGGACAGGATCATGCCCGGCTGCAACGGCTCGTCACCGCCGCCGAATGTCGCGATCCGCTGCGGCCCTTCATGCACCGACAGGAAACTGCCAACGCCATGGCCGGTGCCATGGGCATAATCCAGCCCTTCCGCCCACAGGAACTGCCGCGCCAGAATATCCAGCTGCCCGCCCCGCGTTCCGGTCGGAAACTGCGCGCGCGCCAGCGCGATATGGCCCTTGAGCACCAGCGTGAAACGGCGCTTCATCTCATCGCTTACCACTCCGATAGCGATGGTGCGCGTGACGTCGGTCGTCCCGTCCCGATATTGCCCCCCCGAATCGACGAGGTAGAAGGTGCCAGGCTCGATCCGACGATTGGTGTTATCGTCGACCCGGTAATGGACCACCGCGCCATTGGGTCCCGCGCCGCTGATCGTGTCGAAGGACAGGTCCTGCAACTCGCCCGTATCGCGCCGGAACGCCTCCAGCCGCGCGGCTGCGCCCAGTTCATCGACTTCACCCTGCGGCGCTTCGACCGACAGCCAGTGAAGGAATCGCGACAGCGCCGCTCCGTCGCGCAACTGCGCCGCCTTGTGCCCGGCGATCTCAACCTCGTTCTTGATCGCCTTGGGCAGCACGGCCGGATCGCGCAGCGCCAGCACATGGGCGTCGCCCGCTTCCAGAGCCTCGAATATCGCCGCGACGGCCCGATCGGGGTCAGCAACCACCGTCCTGCCGTCAAAGCCCGCCAGCGCCTGCGCGAAATCGGCGCGGTCATGCACCCGCACGGCCTGACCCAGATGCCGGACGACCGCATCGTCGATCTTTTCCGGCGCGACATACAGGTCGGCGGTCGCATCGGCATGGACGACCGCATAGGCCAGCGCGACCGGCGTGCGCGCCACGTCACTGCCGCGAATGTTGAAGGTCCAGGCGATCGAATCCAGCGCCGACAGCACCACGGCATCCGCCCTGGCCGCCGCCAGCCACTGGGCCATCGCCTGCAACTTGTCCGCCGCGCCTTGCCCAGCGTAGCAATCGTCGTGCGCCATGACCTTGGCGGCGCTGGGCGCGGGACGATCGGTCCACACCGCATCCACCGGATTAGCGTTTACAGCGACCAGCGTCGCGCCCCGCTCCGCCAGCGCCTCGCCCGCCGCCTTCACCCATGCCCGCGTGTGCAGCCATGGGTCATAGCCGATCCGCGCGCCCTCTGGCGCATGTTGCCCCAGCCATCCAGCGACAGAGCTTTGCGGCACCCCTTCATATTGCCAGTGCGCCCCGTCCACCTGTTCGCGCACCTGCAACGTATAGCGCCCGTCAACGAAGATCGCGGCGTCCTGCGCCAGTACGACCGCGCTGCCTGCCGACCCCTGGAACCCGGTCAACCACGCCAGCCGCTGCGCATAGGCTCCGACATATTCGCTCATATGCTCGTCGGTCAGCGGAATGACGAAGCCATCCAGCCCGTCGCGCTCCAATTGCGCGCGCAAAGCCTTCAGCCGGTCTTCATGGGTGGACATGGAATTTCCCTTGGATCACATCGGCCCCCTTGCGCAGGCCCTATCGCCGCCAACATAAGCAGGCATGCGCGCATATGCCAGCGCGCCCGACCCATGATCCAGGACTGTGAATGACCGCTTCCCTTGTACCGCCCACCGCCGCCCGCCGTCCATTCAGCCTGACCCGCCATGGCGTCACGGTCGAAGACCCCTGGGCCTGGCTGCGCGACCCCGGCTATCCCGACGTCAAGGACAAGGATGTGCTGGCCTATCTGAAGGCGGAAAACGCGTTTTTTGAACAGGCGATGGCACCGCGCAAGCCGCTGACCGACGCGCTGTTTGCGGAGATGAAGGGCCGTATCAAGGAAGACGACAAGTCCGTCCCGCAAAAGGATGGCGACTATGTCTACTGGCGCGCCTTCGAAATCGGGGCGCAATATCGCAAATGGTATCGGCGGCCCGTGGCGGCCAAAACCGACGGCAGCGAGGATCAGCTGATCCTCGACGAACCGGCGCTGGCGGAGGGTCATGAATATTTCCGCCTGGGCGCGATGTCGGTCAGCCCGGATGGCCGTTACCTCGCCTACGCCATCGACAATAATGGATCGGAACGGTTCGAAGCGCGGATCAAGGATCTGTTCACCGGCGAACTGCTGCCGGAAATCATCCCTGACACGCTGTCGTCGCTGGTCTGGACCAGCGATAGCAAGGGGCTGCTCTACGGTATCGCCAACGAAAACTGGCGCACCGACAATACCCGCCTCCACTGGATCGGCCAGCCGGTCGCATCCGATGTGGAACTGTTCCACGAAGATGATGACGGCTTCCGCGTTGCGGTCGGCCTGACGTCATCGGAAAAATGGATCGTCATCTCGACGGGCGATCATGTCACGACCGAAGTCTGGCTGCTCCCCGCCGACAACCCGACGGCCCCGCCCCTGCTGGTGGCCGCGCGCCTGCCGGGCCGGGAATATGAAGTCGATGAACATGACGGCACGCTCTACATCCGCACCAACGACACCCATCCCAATTTCCGGCTGGTAAAGGCATCGCTCGCCGCGCCGCACGAATGGGAAGAAGTGATCGCGCCGGACACCCATTTCTACCTGACCGACTTCACCCTGTTCAAGGGATTCTATGTCACCGAAGGGCGGCAGGACGGGCTCGACCAGATCGAACTGCGCGACTACGCCACCCACACGCCAAAGCGCCTGTCCTTCCCGGAAGCGAGTTATTCGGCGTCGCTGGACGACAATCCCGAATATGACGTGACGAAACTGCGCATCGGCTATGAATCGATGGTCACGCCCGACACCATCTATGACTATCACCTCGCCACCGGCGAACTGGAAGTGTTGAAGGTCCAGGAAATCCCGTCCGGCTATGACGCGACCCGTTACGCGACGGAGCGGCTGATGATCCCGGCCCGCGACGGCACGCAGATTCCCGTGTCGATCGTCTATCCCAGGGGCTTGCCCCACGACGGCAGCGCGCCGCTCTACCTTTACGGCTATGGCGCCTATGGCATCGCGATGGAGCCTGGCTTTTCGACCAGCCGCCTGTCCCTGCTGGAACGCGGCTTCGCCTTTGCGCTGGCGCATATTCGCGGCGGCGATGATCTGGGCCAGCAATGGTATCTGGATGGCAAGCTGGACAAACGGACGAACAGCTTCACCGACTTTGTGGACGTGGCCAAGGGGCTGATCGAACGGGGCTATACGTCAAAGGGACGCATCGGCATTTCCGGCGGATCGGCGGGCGGTGAACTGATGGGCGCGGTGATCAACAGCGACCCCGACCTTTGGGGGGCGGTGGTTGCCCATGTGCCCTTCGTCGATGTCCTCAACACCATGCTGGACGAAACGCTGCCCCTGACGCCGGGCGAATGGCCCGAATGGGGCAATCCCATCGAAGACCCCAAGGCGTTTGAAACGATCCTGTCCTATGACCCCTATTGCAATGTAAAGGCGCAGGATTATCCGCCATTGATGGTCACGGCGGGGCTGAACGACCCGCGCGTCACCTATTGGGAACCGGCCAAATGGGTCGCCCGGCTGCGCGCCACCAAGACGGACGACAATGTCCTGCTGCTCAAGACAAATATGGGCGCGGGTCATGGCGGCAAGTCGGGACGGTTCGAAAGCCTGCAGGAAACGGCGGAGGAATTTGCCTTCATCCTCTGGCAACTGGGCGTGGATCAGGGGTGATTTCGATGATGCGAAGGCCCCGCTAATGTCCTCATCCTACACAGCGCAGATCACCGCCGGGCCTGAGCACATCGATATTCTTGGCCATGTGAATAACGCGGTCTGGGTCCAATGGATGGAGCAGGTCGCGACCGAACATTGGACCCGCGACGCGGCCCCGGCGCATCTCGACGCCTATGTCTGGGTCGTCACCCGGCATGAGATCGATTATCGCGGCAATGTGAAGGAGGGGGAGACTGTCACCATCCGCACCTGGATTCCTCACGCGCCACGCGGCGCGCGCTTTGACCGGCACATGGAATTCATGGGCGTCGATGGCAAGGTGAAGGTCGCCGCCAAATCCACCTGGGCGATCATCGACCGGCAATCGGGCCGCATCCTGCGGGTGCCGCCGGATGTTTCCAGCCGCTTCCTCGACCAGAATTGATCTTTAGAGCATCGCGCGGAAAAGCGGGAACCGATTTTCCGCCAAAAGCGATGCGACAACAAAGAATTAGAGCAAGCTGCGTGATTCACATATCGCGCAGCTTGCTCTAACCGGTCACTGTCAGTCCCAGCCACAATGTCCGTGGCGTTCCCAAATCAATCGACCCGCCCGCATTGCGCGTCACCACCGTCTCATCCAGCAGATTTTCGCCCCTGGCGATGATCGTCGCGCCATGGCCGATGGGGAATCGCGCCACTGCGTCCACCGTCAGCGCATTGGGCAGCACATCGGATTGCAGGTCATCTTCATATTGTTTCGACACATAGCGCACCGTGGCCGACAATTCCGGCCCCTGCACAGACCGCCAGGCCAGCGTCGCGCTGGCGGCATGGCGTGGGCTTTGCGCGGGCGACAGGCCGTCAAAATCCTCCCCCGGCGCATGAACCTGGCTGTGGCTATAAGCGTAGGATGCGGACAGGTGGAAAGCGCCAGCATCGGCACTGGCCGTCAGCTCCACGCCCTTGGCCACAATGCGATCGACATTCTGCCGTTCCCGCACGACGATCGCGCGTCCACCCGTCACCGTCGAACTGACCGTCATATTGCCGACCGCATTGTCCAGCCGGTTGTAAAAGGCGGTGGCGGCCAGCCTGACGTTCGGCATCGGGACAAGGTCGATGCCCGCTTCGACGCCCTTCAGCTTCTCATTTTCCAGCGCCGGGTTGGCCCGCGTCGTCACCGTCGACGCGGCTGAAGCGATCACGAAGGGGCGATATAGTTCATTGAGTGTCGGCAAACGGAAGCCGGTATAGCCCGCCCCGCGCAGCGCCACGGCGTCGCTGATGCGGTAGAGCGCACCCGCCCGACCGGAAAATTCCCAGCCGGATCGGTCAGGAAACATATTGTTCGCAGCGCCCAGACCCGCTGCGAGGAAAAATCCGTCCCTTATCGTCCATCGATCCGCGCGGACCCCACCGATCAACACCAGCTTGCCCAACGTCCAGTCATTTTCGGCGAACAGCCCCGCCGTCAACTGCTTCCCCCCGGCATGGCGGTGCGCACTGACAAGGCCGGTCATGGCATTATAGGCGTCCTCGTACATGTCGCCGCTGGCAAAGCGGCTGTCGGCACCGATCCGCAGCATATGGCCGCCACCCACCGGCGGGCGCAGTTCGATCTTGCCGCCTAGGCCCGTCGACGGCGTGTTCCGCTGGTCCAGCGCCTTGCGGAAGGGCGGGCTGGACGAAATGACGATGTTCGAAAAATTGCGTGCCTGAACATAGGCAAGCGCATCCATTTGCCACCGCCCCCGCGATATATAGCGGATGCTGGCGTCCTGCCCCTCGCTTACGCTGTCCGCGCCTCGGAATCGCAGCGTGCGATCGTCACGGAAAATCGTTGCGCGGAACTGCACCTCCGACGTGGACGACAGCGGGGCGACCGCTCGCAAATTGGCGGACCAGCCATCATAGGCGGATGGCACAGTGGCCGCCCCCCGCTGGCCTTGCGGCGTAGTCTGGAACCCATCGCCGCGATCCCAGCGACCCGACAGCGACACCATGCCGCCGCCCAGGTCAGGGTTGAAGCTGGCCGACAATTCGGTGGCGTCGCGGCTGCCATACAGGGCGCTCGCGGAAAAGACGGGAAGCTGGTCACGGGTCGCGCTGGCCAGTTCGATGGTGCCCGCCACCGCCCCCGCGCCGAACGGCCCGACCCCACCGCCCCGTGTCACCCGCACGACCGAAAGCCGATCGGGCACCAGGGCGCTGAACGGGATGTAGCCGAAAAAGGGGTCGGCCATGGGCACGCCGTCCAGCAGCACCAGGGTCCGGCTGGACGCATTGCCGCCCAGCGCGCGCAGGGTCGCGCCCTGTGCGGAAGGATTGGCCGATCGGCTGTCGGACCGGCGGAACTGCTGGAAACCGGCTACATCGCCCAGAATAGTCTCGATCCTGCCCGACGCGCTGTCCAGCAGCCGGTCGCGGTCGATGACCACCGATCCATAAGCTGGCGTGCCGGGCGGCAGTGGCAGCCCTGCCCCCGTAACGATGATCTTCGCCGGATCGCTGTCCGCAAGCTGGGCCAGCGCGCCTGTGGGGAAGGCAAGCAGGGCGATGGGCAGGACTGCAAATTTCATGCAGCCCGCCCTACATCTCCCCCGCATGCCTCGCAATCGCGCCGCTCGCGGTGGAATCAAGCCAGGGCCGATCCCTCCGCCTGCCCGATCAGCTTGTCGATAGTGAGCGGATAGTCCCTCAACCGGATGCCGGTCGCATTATAGATTGCATTCGCAATCGCCGCGCCCGCGCCGCAGATACCCAGTTCGCCGACCCCCTTGGCCTTCATGGGCGAACTTTTGTCGTCCAGTTCCTCCAGGAACAGCACATCCTGTTCGGGAATATCGGCATGCACCGGCACCACATATTCGGCCATGTCATGGTTGACGAAGAATCCGAAGCGCTTGTCGACATGCAATTCCTCCATCAACGCCGCGCCCGCGCCCATCGTCATCGCGCCGATCACCTGGCTGCGTGCCGATTTGGGATTGAGGATGCGCCCGGCGGCAAAGGCTCCGCCCATGCGGCGGATGCGCACTTCCGCCGTGTTGACATCCACCCCCACTTCGCAGAAATGCGCGCCGAACGTCGCTTGGGCATAGCGTTCGGTCAGGTCGCCAAATTCGATTTTATCCTCCGCCCAAAGCCCGTCCGGCCCGGCGACCGCTCCCAAGCCTTGCGACTGATTGCCCAGGCGTAGCAGACCATCTTCGAAAATCACCTGTTCGGCTGGAAAGCCCGCCCGTTCGGCCAGCTTCGTCCGCAGCGCAACGCAGGCGGCATAGACACCTGCGGTCGAACTGTTGCCGCCGAACTGGCCGCCCGAACCCGACGATACCGGAAAGCGGCTGTCCCCCAGCCGGACCGTCACCGCTTCCAGCGGCACGCCCATCATTTCCGCGGCGGTCTGGCCGATGATGGTATAGCTGCCCGTGCCGATGTCGGTCATGTCGGTTTCGACCGTCACCCGCCCCTGCCCGTCCACGCCCACGCGCGCGCCCGATGGGGCGACCAGGTTGTTGCGGAACGCTGCCGCCATGCCCATGCCGACCAGCCATCGTCCGTCGCGTTGCTGGCCCGGTCGGGCATGGCGCTTGTCCCACCCAAAGCGCGCCGCGCCCTGGCGCAGGCATTCGACGAACTTGCGGCTGGAAAAGGGTCGCTGCGGCCCTGCTTCCGGGTCATATTGCACATCGTTACGGATGCGTAACTCTACCGGATCAATATCGCAGCAATTGGCCAATTCATCCATGGCAATTTCCAAAGCCAACATCCCAACCGCCTCCCCCGGCGCACGCATCGCATTGCCTTCCGGCAGATCCAATGTCGCCAAACGATGCGCCGTCCGGCGATGATCGCCCCGATAGAGCAGCCGCGTCTGCTGCGCCGCTGTCTCAGGGCCTCCGCCCGGCAGGTCGCCGGACCAGACCTCATGCGCGATGGCGTCGATCACCCCATCCTTGTCAGCGCCGATCCGAATGCGCTGGATCGTGGCGGGCCGATGCGTGGTATTGTTGGGGATTTGCGGCCGCGCGATGGTAACCTTCACCGGCCTGCCCACGGCCCGCGCTCCCAGCGCCGCCAGCAGCGCATCGGCACGCAGGAACAATTTTCCGCCGAACCCCCCGCCGATATAGGGCGATACAATGCGGATGCGGTCCTTGGGAATCTTCAACGTCTTGGCCATGTCCCCAACCGCCCAAGCAATCATCTGGTTGCTGGTCCACAATGTCAGCCGATCGCCATTCCAGGCCGCCGTGGTGGCGTGCGGTTCCATCATGGCATGGCTTTGATCGGGCGTGGTGTAGCTCTGGTCGATCTGCACCGCCGCGCGCACAAAGGCGGCGTCGAAATCGCCCGCACTCGTGTCGGCAGGGCCGCCAAAACCGTCCTCCGGTTTCGACGCGCTGCCTCGCGCAGCCGCCAGGTCGAACTTTCCATTTTCGGCGTTGTAATCGATCCTGAGAAGGCGGGCGGCGTCACGGGCGTTTTCCAACGTGTCGGCGATCACCAGCGCCACCGCCTGGTCATAATGTTCGACCGCAGGCCCACCCAATAAATGAGCGGTGTTTCGGTTTCCCTTGCCCAGTGGACCAGCATTTTGATGGGTGACAATGCCCAGCACGCCCGGCGCGGCCTCCGCTGCTGTCAAGTCCATGGCGGCGATCCGCCCCTTCGCAATGGCGGAACCCACGATCCAGCCATAGGCGGCGTTGGGCGCGACATCATGGCGTTCATAGGCATAGGGCGCGGTGCCCGTAACCTTCGCGGCGCCTTCAATGCGGTCATGGGCGACACCCACCACCCGGCCGCGATCGATGGGGTTAGCGGTTGCAGGCGTATCGAACTTCATATCCGCGCCTCCTTCTGACGAAAAATGGACGCAAGCGTTCGGACGGTCAGCTTTTGTTTAAACGCGTTCTGATCCGTCGGACGCGCGTTAGCCAGAGCGGCATCGGCCACAGCCTTTGGCCCTGAAGTCACTGCGGCATCGGCCGCATCCACGCGCCATGGCTTGGGAGCGATCCCCCCAAAGGCGAAACGCGCGCTCCCGTCCTTTCCGAATATCGCCGCCACCGCCACCAGTGCGAAGGCATATGAGGCGCGATCGCGCACCTTGCGATAAATATGGGTGCCCGCGATGGGTGGGGGCAGGGTCACCGCCGTAACAAGCTCTCCCGGTGCCAGCCCATGTTCGACATGCGGGGTGTCGCCCGGCAAACGGTGAAAGTCGGCGATGGGAATGGATCTACGCGCGCCGTCACCCGTCACCGTCTCTACATTTGCGTCCAGCAAGCGCATCGCCACCGCCATGTCGGACGGGTGCTGCGCAATGCAGGCGTCGCTCGTGCCGACAATCGCCAGGCCCCGGCTGACGCCCTTCATCGCCGCGCAACCACTGCCAGGCTTCCTTTTGTTACAGGGCATGCGTGTATCGTAAAAATACGGGCAGCGCGTGCGCTGAAGCAGGTTTCCCGCAGTCGTGGCCTTGTTGCGCAACTGCGCCGACGCTCCGGCGAGCAGCGCGCGGCTGAGCACCGCATAGTCGCGCCGCACAACATCATTCGCAGCCAGATCGGTATTGCGGACCAGCGCGCCGATACGCAGTCCGCCTTCCTCCGTCGTCTCAACCTTATCGAGGCCGATATGATTGACATCGATCAGATGGATAGGTGTTTCGATTTGCAGTTTCATCAGGTCCAGCAGATTGGTCCCGCCTGCAATGAAGCGAGCGCCCTGGACGCTGGCGGCGGTTCGGGCCGCTTCCTCGACGCTGGTCGCACGATTGTAGGTGAAGCGTTTCATGCCTCATCCTCCCCCGCGACTTCGCGAATGGCCGCGATGATGTTCGGATAGGCCGCACAACGGCAGATATTGCCGCTCATCCGCTCACGCAGTTCAGCATCGGAAAACGCGACCTGACGCAAATCATGCGTTGCGTGACTGGGAACCCCCGCCGCAATTTCCTCCAGCATTGCAACGGCTGAACAGATCTGCCCTGGGGTGCAATAGCCGCATTGATAGCCGTCATGGGTGATAAAGGCGCGCTGCATCGGATGCAGCCGTTCCGGCGTGCCCAACCCTTCGATCGTGGTCACACTCTCGCCTTCATGCATCACCGCCAGCGTCAGGCAGCTGTTGATTCGCCGCCCCTCGACAATCACTGTACAGGCGCCGCATTGGCCATGGTCACATCCCTTCTTGGTGCCAGTCAGGTGCAGATGCTCACGCAGCGCGTCCAGCAGGGTGGTGCGCGGGTCCAGTTGAAGATGCACTTCCCGACCGTTCACGGTGAATTCGACGGCGTTCATGCCCTCTCCCTTCTTCAATTGCGGCCCCTCTTCACGCTTGCCCTGCGCCTGAGCTATCGCCGGAACGATGACCGCCGTCGCGCCAGTGGCCTGCAGCAACCCACGACGACTCAAATGGTCGGATGACATGTCCGCTTCCTCCTGCGCGCCTGAAACCACTACGCAGCATGATCAAGGATGATCCCGCATGCCCAAATAATACCGTCCCTCCATGGCACCACGCTATGCGGATGCGTGCCGGCCAAGGCTTTACGTCCCCTCGCCATTTAAAGAGTTGGCGCCTTGAGCCAACACCTTACCAAAGTCGCGCTAGAAGGAAGTGCCAATCCCGACATGGGCCCGAAAAATTTCTGGCCCAGCCCAATTCTCCCCTTGCCCGTTCGAGGAACCGCTGCTAGTTGCCCGCCTCACCCGCCGAGAGGGACACATCCTCCGGCCGCCAGAGCGGGCGTAGCTCAGGGGTAGAGCACAACCTTGCCAAGGTTGGGGTCGAGGGTTCGAATCCCTTCGCCCGCTCCAAAATCGCAGAAATCTGCGATTTTCCTAATCTTCGGTTTTCCCGAACACCAAAAATCCCGATGTACGGATCGCATACGGATATCCGGATGTGGGGACGGAATTTTGGAAAAATCGGGTCTTAGCGATTCTGCATCGGACGCAGACGATCACCCTTACCGCAAGGGTCGGCAGAAAGAACATCCTCGAATCAAAGTCTTTTTGGGACGGTTGAATCTACCTCTTCCTCCGAGGAGATTAAAAAAAGCCAATTTGGTTCTGTCGGATCAAAACCCTTGGCATGAAGGGATATGTTTACCGGTCCACCCGCACGGCTGATGAACATATAGCGTATAAATTTGCCGACGATCTCTACCATCAACAGCTTGTGCGGGTGACCATCACGGATAATCTAACTATCGGCCATCGGGTTACGACGCGTTACTCGCAACTCAACAGCCTTGGAAAACAGGCGGATGAGTATTTGAGAAGTGAACTCAGAACATGTTCCAGAACCCACGCAACGCAACGCCGTCTGGCGGAGACGCTTTAGAAGCGCGTCCCCAACGAAAGGCCCCAGGTCCTGCCTGTCATCGGATTTGCAAACTCGACCAAGGATCCTGGACTCTCACCTGAGGTGATGCCGTCATAAGTGGTGTTATTCGTAACGTTTCTTACGAAGCCGGAAAGCTCCAGCTGTGTCCTGCCGCTGATCGGCAATTCATAGCGGATGCCCAGATCCATGCGGGCGACAGGCGGGATTGAGCCGCGCGGGTCGTTCAGTGCGTCGGTCTCATAACGCGAGGTGTAATAAAGCGCCCCATTCAGACCCACTTTCCCGTTTCCGGCATCGAACGAATAGTCGGACACAAGTCCGGCCGTCCATTTTGGCGTGCGGCGCAAGCTGAGCACGGACATATCCGCGTCACCCTGTCCAAGATTGCCCATGAATTCCGAATATTTGGCGTGTAGATAGCCGCCGGTCGCCAGGATCGTCCAGTTCCTGCTGGGGACAATGGTCAGCTCTGTCTCGACGCCGGTATATTTGGCCTTTGCAACATTCAAGGTCCGCGACAGCAGGCGCGAGCCGATGACCTGGAGGACGTTTTCCTGCTTGTCGTTCAGGATATTGTGGAAAGCGGCGACGTTGAGGCGGACGCGATGATCGAAGAACTCGCTCTTGAACCCGACTTCGAACGCATCCATCACTTCGGGCCGATAGGGTAGAACAGCCGTGGCCAGATTGCCCGTCCGTCCGCTGAAACCCCCGGTATTGTAGCCGCGGCTGTAGGTCGCATAGGTCAAGATGTCCGGGCTGAACTTATATTGCACGTTCACCTTGGGCGTGAACTTCTGGAAGCTGACGCCAGCGGCGACGTCCCCGGCTAGCGGGCCGAGAGCATCCATATCCCGCACGGTGCCCGGCACGGCGGTATAGAGAGTATAGTGGGTTCTCTTGCGATCCCAGGTCTGGCGTCCGCCCACAGTCAGTCGAAGCCGGTCGCTCAGGTCGTAATCGGCCTGGAAGAATAGCGCGGTCGACCGGTTATGCTGGTTGGTGACATAGGCATCCACGGAGTTGAGATAGGCAAAACCCGGCGGCAGCCAGTCGGGCAGTCCCGTCGCGATCGGTGGCAATGCCGCCAGATCGACCGACAGGTTGGTCCTCTGGGTATATTCATAATTCATGTAAAAAAAGCCGCCCACGATATTGAAGGGGCCGTCGAGAGATGTTTCCAGCCTCAATTCCTGGGAGAACTGATGCGCCTTCAGCGACGTTTCGTTCCGCGCCAAGGCGAAGCGCGTGGAGTCATAGTCGCCCAGCGTATATTCCTTGAACTCGCGCAGCCCGGTGAGGCTGACCAGGCGCACGTCATCGGTAGCTTGATACGAGATTTCGCCGGTCAGGGCGTTCAGCCGGAGCGAACCGGGGAATGACCGCGACTCCACGACATTCTTGCTTTTCGTGAAGGGCGTGCAGATGGAGGCAGTATAGGGATTAAGACAAGGCGAGTTGGCGCCGGCGAAATAGCCGGGAACCTTGTATGAGATCAGGTTGGGCGTCAGGAGCTGGGAATAGGGTGACAGGTCGCTGTCATTTTCCACCCTGTCGAGTGAAAGATACAGGTTGAGCTTGTCGGACGGCGTGGCGACGAACGCCAGGCCGAATGTGCGCACATCGCGATCTCCGTTCCGTCCGCCCGTGACGATGTTCCTGAACTGGCCGTTATTCTTCCGGACGGTGATAGCGCCCTTGACCGCCAGAATGTCGCTGACGATCGGGGCCATGATGACGCCCTCATAATCATTCTCGCCAAAGCTGCCGATGGTGAAGCGTGCCTTGCCGGTCGCCTCCGCCGATGGATCGGGCCGCGCACGGATGACGTTGATGGTGCCGCCGGTCGTATTCTTGCCATTCAAGACCCCCTGCGGTCCACGCAGCACCTCGATCCGCTCTATGTCATAGGCGTCCATCAGCGAACCGCGCTGGAAGGCAATGGGAATGCCGTCGACCGTGAAACCAATGCTGGATTCAAGGCTGGGGAGAACGTCCTGGATCGATATGCCGCGCAGGCTGAGCTGGGGCACATCCATGGACGCGCCGGACCTGTTGATGGTCAGTCCCGGCACGAGACCGCGCAGGCCGGTTAGGTTGTCCAGGCGTGCACGCTCCAGCGTTTCACTGTTGAACGCGGAAACCGCGACAGGCACCGACTGTAACGGTTCGGCCCGTTTTTGCGCGGTGACAATTATGTCTTGCAGCACGCCGGCATCGGCGGAAGCGCTTTGCGGCTGTTGATCCTGCGCATGTGCAACCACCGGGAGCAGCGTCGCAGCGGACAGCAGCGCCCATGTTCGAATGGACATCATCATTTTCCCCTCCCGTAGATTTTTGTCATATTCTGGTGGCTGCCTGTCGGCGCCCTGTTGGATATTCACCCAGCGCACCACTTGAAAATAGTAGCTTACAGTTAGATAGCGAACTTTAATTTTGTTTGGGACGTTTATCAGGCATAGGTTGGGGAATGAGGGCACCCGGTACGCTTGGCGCTGCGTTCATCTGCGGGAGTGATTGTGCAAACCGACTTTATCAACAAGCAGACAGCTGTCTTCCGTGACCTCAAGATCGCGATGCGCGATGGTGTCGATCTGGCTGCGGACCTTTATCTGCCCACGAAAGCGGGGCAAGTGGAGCGCGATGCCCGTTATCCCGTCATCATGGTCCGAACGCCGTATAACAAGATGTTTGTGCAGGGATCATTCGGCACCCCAGCCTATCTGACCCGCCGGGGTTACGCTGTTCTGGTCCAGGACGTGCGGGGGACGAATGGATCGGGCGGCGTGTTTGATCCGATGATGGACGAGGGATGGGGAGAACGGCAGGACGGCATCGATACCGTACGCTGGATCAAGCGGCAGCCCTGGTGCAACGGCAAAGTCGGAACGACCGGCCAGTCCTATATGGGGGGAACGCAGATGCTGCACCTCCAAACCCAGGGCAACGAGATTGACGCGGCAGTTGTGCAGGTTCCCGCCGTTAACCAGTTCAATGGTGGCTGGGTGTATAATTCGGGCGTGATGAACAGCACCGCCCTGAGCTGGACCATGGCGATGGCGTTCACCGCCGCGCCGCGGCTTGGGGAGCAGGTGACCGCTCAGATAGCCGCGGACGCCCACGCGGCGGGCTTGCCCGCTGGTTTCGCGGCTCCGCAGATGCTGATGGCGTCGCCGGACCTAGCCTTCCAGATCGCGCGCGGCCAGGCATTGCGGAACATGCCCATCAACCGGCACATGCCATTCTGGAACGCCTGGGTCGGCAACCGCGACAATCCGGACTTCTTCGCCAATACCGACATGACGGGGCGTTTCGACAAGGTGACGGCGCCGATCCTGCACTTCACGGGCTGGTACGACCTGTTCAATCGCAATTCGCTCGACGCTTTCGTGAACATTTCTCGCGAAGGAGCCACGGAAGAAGCGCGTAAAGGGCAGCGGCTGATCGTGGGGCCATGGGGCCATGTCGCAGATGCAATGCTGTGCCATTTCCCCGGCGCCCTGGTGGACGACGTTGCGATGATGGGCGCGTGGATGGACCGCCATCTTCTGGGCCGGGCCAAGGATGAGGACGACCATCGCGTCATCCTGTATGTCATGGGCGAGAATCGCTGGCGCGCCGAACAGGATTGGCCTCTACCGGACGCGCGGCCTACGCTGTTCTACTTGCACAGCAACGGTCATGCGAACGGCGCGTCGGGAGACGGGCTATTGTCGCTGACGCCTCCGGACCGAGATGAACCGGCGGACAGTTACGTCAGCGACCCGCACAACCCGGTGCCTTCGCTGGGCGGGCATTCGCTACACGGCGGTCCTGCGGACCAGCGGCCGAACGATTATCGCCCGGACATACTCGTCTATACGACGGCGGTGTTGGAGGAGGATGTGGAGGTGACAGGTCCCATCCGCGCCATCCTCCACGCCCAATCATCCGCCGCCGACAGCGATTGGTTCGTCAAGCTTGTCGATCTTTTTCCCGATGGCCGTTCCTACAACCTGGCGACCGGCATGACACGTGCCCGCTATCGCAGATCGCGGATCGCACCCGAAAGTCTGTTACCGGACGTCGTCGAAAGATATGAGATAGAGCTGCCCGCGACCAGCAATCTGTTCAAGAAGGGGCATCGCATTCGCGTGGTCATTTCCAGCAGCGATTATCCCAATAGCGAGGTCAATCCGCAGGACTTCATCGACCTGTCCGCCGCCGTGCCGGAACATTACCGGGCAGCGCGCCAGACCATCCATCATGATGCGGCGCGGCCTTCCGCGATCGAATTGCCGCTGGTTCCTGCGGATCGGGCGCGGCACTGGATTGACACGCCTTTTCCTTCAGGCAGCAGCGGCCGCTTTTATACCCGCCCCGTTCCGGTGGAGGAAGCGCCGCCCGTGGAGATGCCGCTGGATCAACTGCCCCAGGGTTGAAACCGGACTTCATCCTGGCATGGCTGCCTGCCGCTTTTCATGTCGCGTCAAGTCGGTCCTGCCGGGTGAATCGGTGGCGGCTGGTAAATCCTCCAGAGCGTCTTGGGCCCGGCGCTCCAGCATAACGGCCTGTTGCCTGCGAGCGGTGGCCAGTGCCTGCTCCAGGCAGTGCCGCCCCTCGCTGCTGTCTGGCGACCGGCGCGCGTGCAATAGCCCCAGCAGCCGCCAATATTCCGCTTCCCATATCCGCTCATCATGTTCGGCCATGAATGTCGCTGCCAGCCTCGCATGATGCAGCCCCTCTTCAAAGCGGCCCAGTTCATAGCAGATGTCGGTGGCCAGAAGATGGAGGCAGGAGGCGAGATATAGTTCGGAAAACGCCTTCGTATGTTCCAGCAGCTGGTCCAGATGGGAAGGGTCGCGCGTGGAATGAAACGAGGCCCACGCCACGCACGCACGCCCAAACGGCTGCCAGAACCGGCAAATCTGTTCAGAGCATAGTGCCTGAAGCCGATCGTTATAGGAGTGGATCCGTTCATGATCCCTCTCGCAAACGGCGTGGAAGAGCAGCCATACGAGCACCAGCGACAGGGTTGCCGGATGGCCAAGGGCTTTGGCTGCCTCAAGCGCGCGATCGGCTTCTCTTCTGCCTTCCTCGGCGTTGCCTAAGTGCCAATGGACCCAGGACAGATAGGCGATGGACGCCGCGCCGGGGTCATAGCCGAAACTCCGCCCATGCCGCGCGGGATCATAGACCGCGGCCACACACTGAAAATGCAGTTGGGCAGCGGTAAAGTCCCCCCGGAACGCGGCGCCCGCACCCAGCAGGCGATATCCTTCCGCTTCCAGCCGGGCGTCCTTTCCAAGCCTATGGATGAACTGATCGAACTCGCCCGCCAACAGGTCGGCATGTTTCCACTGCCCCCGGCCAGCCGCGACAGTCCAAAGGCCATGAAGGCTGGCCGCGAGGGCATTTGGCCGGTTGACTTCCTCCGCCAGCAAGCGGGCGCGTTCATATATCTCTTTCAATCCTGCGGCATAATAGCCCTCAGCATCGCGGATGGTTGTCCCCAGCTCCAGCAAAGTGTCGAGTTCCCGCTCGCTCCTTTCGATGCTCGCCGGAACGGAAGCCAGCGCGTCGAGGGCGGCGCGAAAATCCCTGCTTGCTTCGACAAGGGAATATCTTCGCGCCGCCTTCCGGCCAGCGTCCAGCCAGAAGGGGACGGCTTCTTTCAGGCGGCCCGCCTCGCGCATATGTCCGGCGATGATTTCCGGGTGATCGGCCGCGATGTCGGGGAAACAGTCGACCAGGATGTCGGCAGTCCGGTAATGTAGATCCTTGCGATCCGTGTTCAGCATCGACGCGTAAGCGGCATCGCGGAGCAACGCGTGCCGGAAGGAGTATCGCCCTTCGCCGTTGGACCTGCTGCGGGTCAGGATGCCCGCGGCGAGCAACTGGTCGATTGCAGCGGCTAGCCGGTGCCGGTCGTCCCCGGTCAGAACCTTCAGTATCTCGCCAGGGAAATCCCGGCCGATCACGGCGGCCACCTGTGCGACGCGCCGCGCAAAACCCATGCAGTCAAGCTGGGACGCCAGCAGATCGTTGAGACTGTCGGGAACGGCGGCTGGACCGGCGTCCCGCAGATCCTGGGCGAGCAATAGCTTCGTGAGTTCCTCAAGATAGAGTGGCACGCCGTCCGCCTTGTCGATAATCGCTTCCCGCGCCGGGCCGGGCAGTGCAGCGTCGCCGACTATGGAGTCGATCATCCGGCTGCAATCCTGTCGCGCGAGCCGCGCGAGGCGAAGAACCGCGATTCCCTGAACCGGGCCGAGCCGCGACGCGCAGCCGGGCCTTCCCGTCATGACGAGGTAAAGGCGCAGATCCTGGCAAGCCGACGCAGCATATCCTATCAGTTCCAAGGTGGTGGGGTCCGCCCAGTGAATGTCCTCGATCAACAGGATGACCGGCCGCCGATCGCACAGGACGGACAGTATCTCGATCAGAAGCTGGAGTGTTTTTTCCTTCTTCTCGCTGGCTGACGGGAAACTTCTTTCCATGTCTTCCTGCAAATCTGCGGGCGCCAGTAGTGTTTGCAGAAGGATCTGGTTGTCAGACATGTTCAAGCCGAACTGTGTGAGGAACCGTCCTATCGCAGCGCTCGCCGGATGTTTTCCAACGACATGCCGCCGCAGGAACTGAATCAAGGGATAGAGAGCGCTGTTGCTGTGATGCGCGGAGCATTGCAGGCGGATCCGCACTCCTTTTGGCCGCAACCGTTCAATCATGGCCTCCGACAGGCGGGATTTTCCAATCCCCGCGTCGCCTTCGACAAGGATGGACTGGCCCTCCCCGGCGGCGGCCGTATGCCAGCGGCTGCACAGCAGCTCCAGCTCCGCGCCCCTGCCGATGAGATTGGCGGGCGATGCGTCGTGCCGGGCCAGAAAACGCGTCGTCGATCGGGCCGCCAGCAGGCGCCAGAGAGGGATTTGCTGTCCCTCGTCCGTGCTGATCGCTCCGGCGGGAATGGTTTCGAACGCCGTACGCGCGAGACTGCGCGTTTCTTCCGAGATCAGAATGGCGTTGACAGGTGTCTGGTCCAGCATCTTGGACGCGACGATGGGGGTCTCGCCCAGAATCAGCGGCTGCTCCAGACAGGGCCGTGAAAGGACCTTGCCCGTAGCGATGCCTATCCGGACGTTGCAATTCTCACGATGTTCGCTGCGGACATGGGCCATCATTTCGAGCGCCGCCGTCATTGCCCGTCCGGGGGCGTCTTCGAGCGCGCCCGGCCAGCCGAAATAGACGGTCAGCCGCGCCGCCGCACTATTTTCGATAGTCCCGCCCAGCCGTTCCATGATGGACGAAAAATCTGTGCGAAAACGGTCATATTCGGCAAGGAACGCCGCCGTCAGATTGGACGCGCGCCCTGACCAGAAGGAGCAGGACAAGACCGTCAACCAGCTCACCTCCACACCGGGGAGCAAATCTTGTTCGGCGGTCTTCGCCGGTGCGGTATCGTCGGGCAGGGAGACAGCCGGTTGTGTCGATCTCCACTCAAAGGCCGGGACGTAACCTCCCTTGGGAATGCTGAGCAGGACGGTATCGGAATGTCCGTGATCAACCTGGTAATTTCTGAGCAGGCGGCGAAGGCGTCCCGCCTCTACCCGGACGGTCGCGCTGCTGCCGGGGTCAAAATCTTCCGGCTTGTCGAAGACGAACAGCGCAACACTATATTCTTTCAGGAGCGCGCCGCGTCCGGCGAACGTCTCTTCGCAAAGATAGCGCAGAAATCGCTGCATGCGGGGGCTGCGTTCAAACACAGGGCTTTGCAGGATTTTTTCAAGATGCGCCCGCATATCCGCCTCGCCGAGAGGGGGCGCGATCCGCGTATTCATCGAAGATCCGTCCGTCTTCAACCGTCCCTCTCCATCGCGCGTCCGGTAACGGCGCTGGCGCTGTTCCAGAATATTGGCGAACATTAGTCGCAAAATCACGGGAAGGCGAGCCTGCCGACAGGTCCGGCTGCCTAACGGTAGCATACTTGCTGGGGCGATGCCCCGCTGCCCATTGAACAGCGCGCGGCAACATAGTTGCGCGTCCCGCTGCCTGGGCATCGGCATTCGTTTTTCTGGGGAGTGGAATGGTGATCCGGCATGGCAAAGCAGGTTTGATGGAGCAGCAAAAAGTGAACGCTCCGAGCCATGTCCGAGGCACGACGGATATCCCGCTGCTGGAGCAGACAATAGGACAGACGCTGGCAGACGCCGCCAAACGATGGGGAAAGCGCGATGCCGTGATATCGGTCCAGCAGGATATCCGTTGGACCTATGCCGAACTCCTAGAAAGAGCGGATGCGCTGGCGGGCGGCCTGCTGGGACTTGGCTTGCAGCCTGGGGATCGCATCGGCATTTGGTCGCCAAATTGTGCGGAATGGGTGCTGACACAATTTGCTGCGGCTCGGGCCGGTCTGGTTCTGGTGACAATCAACCCAGCCTACCGGCTGTCGGAAGTCGAATATACGATCAACAATGTCGGGCTGCGCGCGCTGATTGCCGCCGAACGGTTCAAGACCAGCGCTTATGCCGAGATGATCGAGGCGCTCGCCCCGGAATTGGCCCATTGCGCTCCCGGGCAATTGAAATCGGAACGTCTGCCAGCCTTGCAGGCCGCTATCCTGATCGCAGAGGATCCGCGCCAAGGTTGGCTGCGCTTTGGCGACATCGTGTCCTCTTCCGCGCCCGCCGCTGATCGCCTGCGTGCGGCCGAAGCGCAGATACGGCCGGATGACGCGGCGAATATACAGTTCACCAGTGGCACCACCGGATTGCCAAAGGGAGCGACCCTCAACCACCGGTCCATTCTTAATAATGGCTATTTTGTGGGCAAGGCGATGGACCTTGGCCCGAACGACCGCATTTGCATACCCGTGCCGCTCTACCATTGTTTCGGGATGGTCATGGGCAACCTTGCCGCCATCACGCACGGGTCGGCGATGATCTATCCGTCCAGCGCGTTCGATCCTCTGGCAGTGCTGCGGACGATCGAGCAGGAACGATGTACCGCGTTATATGGCGTTCCCACGATGTTCATCGCCGTGCTGGCGAGGCCCGAAATGGATGGGACCGACACATCCTCCTTGCGTACGGGCTGCATGGCGGGGGCGCTTTGTCCCAAGCCGTTGATGGAGGATGTCGTCCATCGGCTGAACATGCCGCAGGTGACGATCGCCTATGGCATGACCGAAACCAGTCCTGTCAGTTTCCAGACTGTGCCGGGCGATACGATCGACCGGAGGACGGCCAGCATTGGTCAGGTCCAGCCGCACCTTGAATGCAAGATCATCGATGAAAATGGCGCGATCGTGCCGCGCGGGACGGCAGGTGAGCTGTGCACGCGGGGCTATTCGGTGATGATGGGCTATTGGAACGATCCCGTCCAAACGGGATCGGCCATCGATGCGGACGGATGGATGCACAGCGGCGATCTGGCTGTCTTGGACGAAGATGGCTACGGGAGCATCGTCGGCCGAATAAAGGACATGATCATTCGCGGCGGGGAAAATATCTATCCACGCGAAATAGAAGATTACCTACGCCGACATCCCGCAGTCGAAGATGTCGCCGTCGTCGGTGTGCCGGACGAGCATATGGGAGAGGAGGTCTGCGCCTGGATACGGCCCCGGAACGGAGAGGCGCTGGACGAACAGGGCATCAAGGCATTCTGCCAGAACAAGATAGCCCACTATAAGATTCCCCGCTTCGTCCGGATCGTGGATGCATTTCCCACCACGGTGACGGGAAAGGTCCAGAAATTCATGATCCGGCAGGCGATGGTGGAGGAGTCAGGCGTGTCTCCCGTCAGCTGAACTGCCGATCTCATCGTCCTTCGATGGGAAATTGGCGGAGACTTTCGAGTTTATTATCGCAGATCAAGACGCAGAAATGACATATTTTTCCATAGCTTATTTGCATAATGGCGTAGCGTGGCGAACCTAGAAAAAGGCGACCGGTCAATCATTTGCCCGAAAATCGCAGACCCTGACGCTAGCTGCATGAAATGCCTTATGCATTCCCGAGCTGTTACCCCCCGGAAGCAGCGATGATGCACCTCAAACCTCATCTGGACTAAACGCTGTTGCGCCTACATGCTACATATTGGCGGTAGTGGTAGTGGGAGAGAGGCATGTACAAGCATATCCTGATTGCAACTGACGGATCCGAACTGGGGCAGCGGGGGATGGAGCATGGGCTTTCGCTTGCGCGGGATTTGAACGCGCGCGCCACCATTCTGACCGTAACCGAACCTTTCCCCATCTATTCCGGCGCCAATTTCGGGTTTGCGCCCAGCGGGACAACGATCTCCGACTTTGGAGCTGGTCAGCAAGAAACCGCGAAGGCCGTACTGGCCGCCGCAAGCCAAGCCGCTCATGACGCTGGCATCCAGGCGGAAACTGTGCACGTGGCCGAGGCACAGCCTGCGGAGGCTATTGTCGAAACAGCCAATTCACGCGGGTGCGACCTGATCGTAATGGGATCGCACGGGCGTCGCGGGATCGGTCGTATTGTTATTGGCAGCAAGACCTGGGAAGTCGTGGCGCACGGCCATGTCCCGGTACTGGTGGTCCGATAGAGCCTGTCGCTCAGTCCTGCACCCGGTCATCAGAGGGCGGAGCGCCGAAGGTGGCCCAGTCCGCGCCCGCATGCGGAGGTTGCGGCTTTGGATCGTCGCGCACGTCCGCCCTGCCACCCGCCACATGACAGCCGTGGATATAGGCCTTGGCAATCATGTTGGCCGCTATCGGTGCCGTGATGAACAGGAACAAGGTGATCAGAAGTTCGTGGGCGGACCATGAAAGTTCGTGGGTTGGGAAGTAAATCATAGAAGCAATCAAACAACTGCCGACGCCTAGCGTCGTGGCCTTGGTCGGGCCGTGCAACCGGGTCATCAGTGATGGCAGGCGCGCCAGGCCCCAGCTGCCGATCAGTGCGAAAGTGCCGCCCAATATGATTAGAATGGCGATGATGAGTTCAAGAATTACAGCCATTGCCCCACCCTATTCCACGATGTCGCCGCGCAGCAGGAACTTGGCATAGGCGACCGTTCCTACAAATCCGACCATTGCCAGCAGCAGCGCTGCTTCGAAATAGACGGTGGTTTCTTCCATGATGCCGAACAGGATGATGAGGGCGATGGCGTTGATTACCATCGTGTCCAGCGCAAGGATGCGATCGGACGCGGTCGGCCCGCGCAACAGCCGATAGAGGTTCAGCAGCACGGCTAGAGCGATGCAGGCGAAGGCGATCGTGAGCGCCAGGTCGATCATCGGAAAATCTCCAGCAGTCGCCGTTCATAGCGGGACTTGATCCGTGCGACCTCGGCCCCGGCATCGCCAGTGTCGAGCGCGTGGACGAGAAGATGGCGACCATCGGTCGATATGTCGGTCGACACTGTGCCGGGCGTCAGGCTGATCGTGCCAGCCAGCACGGTGATCGCTTCAGCCGATTGCAGGTCCAGCGGGATGGTCAACCAGCAGGGCCGCAGGTCGCGGTTGCGGCGGAAGAGAATGAGCCGGGCCACCTGGAAATTGGCGACGATGATGTCGCCGATGACCAGCAGCAGATAGGCGATCAGCGGCCAGCCATAGCGCACCGACGGGCGCTCTGGCCAGAAAGGCGCGGTAAATAGCGGCACCAGCGTGCCAAATATGACGCCCAGCAGAAAGCCGCCGACGCTCAGTTCATTGAGCACCAGCATCCACATGACGATCAGCAGCCACGTCAGTCCGGGATGGGGAAACAGGCGCTTCATCGACCCGCTCCTCCCGCATCGGGGCCGAGAACGGAGGCGATATAGCCCTGCGCATCAAGGACCTGGGCGCTGGTCGCCTGCATATAGGCGGTGATGGGACCAGCAGCGGCGGTCAGCGCGGCCAGCAGGACAGCCAAGAAGACGGCAGGGACCGCTTCGCCCGCACGGGCCAGTGGACGGTCGCTGATGGTCGGCGGGGCCGAGGCGTCTTTCCAGAACAGGTCGCTGCCAGCACGCGACAGGCCGATCAATCCGATCAGGCTGGTCCCCAGGACCATTGCCCAGATCACGCCCATATAGGGTGAGGAGGCAGCCGCTTGCAGGATCAACAGCTTGCCGATGAAGCCGGAAAGTGGGGGTAGCCCCACCAGCGCGACGGCGGCGGCCAGGAACTGGAAGCCCAGCCAGCCCCGCCCCTGATAGCGGGGCGTGGGCACGATGCCTTCATGCTCCCCCCCGCGCCAGCGGATGATCAGGTCCACGGTCAGGAACAGCAAGGCCGCCGACAGGGTTGTATGCGGAAGATAATAGAGCGCCGCAGCCAGCGCAGGCCCGTCGAACAGGGCAATCGCGGTCAGCAATGTTGCGGTCGAACCGATAAGGCCGAACGCAGCCATGTCGCCCAAACCGCGCGCGGCGAGCAGGCCGATAAATCCAAGCAGCATCGTGCCGAGCGCGGCAGGCAGCAGGAACGCCCCTGCCCCCGCATCGCCCAGGATCAGGGGCATGGTGCGAATGATCGCGTATGCGCCCACCTTGGTCATGATAGCAAACAGCGCGGCGACGGCTGGCGCGGTCGCCGAGTAAGTGCGCGGCAGCCACAGGTGAACCGGCACCAGCGCCGCCTTGAGCGCGAAGACCAGGGTCAGCAGCAAGCCGCCGGCGCGCAACAGTCCACGGTCGCCCGCGGGGAGCGCGGCGGCGCGTACCGCCATGTCGGCCATGTTGAGCGTCCCGGTAACACCGTAAAGCAGGCCAAGCGCGATCAGGAACAGGATCGACCCGATCAGGTTGACGACCACATATTGGACCCCGGCGCTAAGCCTTCGCGCGCCCTGCCCGTGCAGCATCAGGCCGTAGGACGCGATCAGCAGCACTTCGAAGAAGACGAAGAGGTTGAAAAGGTCGCCGGTCAGGAAGGCGCCATTGATCCCCAGCAATTGAAACTGGAATAGGGGATGGAAATGCCAGCCTTTGCGATCGACCCCGGTCAGCGTGGCATGAACCGCGACGGCAAGCCCCAGCAAAGCCGTCAGCAGCAGCATCAGCGCCGAAAGCCGGTCCAGCACCAGCACGATGCCAAATGGCGCAGGCCAGTCCCCCAATGCGTAGGCGATGGCTTCACCCGATGCCGCCCGCGACATCAACATGATCGCGACCCCGATCAGCCCCATGACGGATGCAATGGACACGATCGCGCCAGCCCAGCGATAGCGCAGCCAGAATAGCAGGCTGGCGGTGGCGGCAAAGGCAGGCAGCAGCAATGGGGCTGCGATCAGCGCATCCATCATGGCCGCGCCTCCGGGTCGGGCCGGGGCGGATCAGCCTCCATCACGCCGTCGACCTGATCGGTCCCCGTTTCCAGGAAATTGCGCAGCGCCAGCACCACGGCGAGGGCGGTCATGCCAAAGGATATGACGATGGCGGTCAGCACCAGCGCCTGTGGCAGCGGATCGGTATATTCCGTCAGCCCCTTTTCGTAGAGCGGCGGACGGTTCAGAACCAGGCGACCGATGGCGAACAGAAACAGGTTGATCGCGTAGGACAGCATGGCGAGGCCCAGCACCACCGGAAAAGTGCGACCGCGCAGGCAGAGATAGATGCCCGCCATGGTCAACACGCCGATTGCCGACGCAACCAGGAATTCGATGCTCATGTGTCAGCCCCCCGCAGCGTTGCGGGATCGATGTCCATCGGGCCTTCGTCGTCGTCCGGTTCCTTTTGCACCCGCTGCGCGACGTGGCTGAGTTCGGCGAGGGCCAGCATCACCGCGCCGATCACCGTCATGGCGACACCGACATCGAACAGCATCGCGGTCGCCAGTTCGAACGTGCCGATCAGCGGCAGGGTGAAATAGCCAAAGGAACTGGTGAACAGCGGCGCGTCGAACAATAGCGAGCCAAGGCCGGTCAATGCGGCGATGATGACGCCAAGACCGATCAGCAGATGTTCATCGATCTGCCGCCGCTGGTCAGCCCATTCGAAGCCCGACGCCATATATTGCATCAGCATCGCGATCGACACGACCAGGCCGGCGATGAAGCCGCCACCGGGCATGTTGTGCCCACGCAGGAAGATATAGAGGCCGATCATCGTCGCCAGCGGCAGCAGCAGCCGCGCCGCCACGGCGAACATCATCGGGTGGCGTTCCGGGGATCGGGGCAGGTCGGCGATCCATTCGCGCAGCCGTCGCCCCGAAATGCCGCGCGTGGCCGGTTGCAGCAGCGCAAAGATGGTGAGGGCCGCAATGCCTAGTACCGTTATCTCGCCAAAAGTGTCGAAGGCGCGGAAGTCGACGAGGGTCACATTGACGACATTGGTCCCGCCGCCATGGGCATAGGAATTGGCCCAGTGATAGGCCGAAATCGGATCATTGGGCGCGCGGGTCATGACGGCCCATGCCGCAAGGCCCGTTGCCATGCCGCCCGCCAGCCCGATCATCCCGTCGCGCAGCCTGCGGCCATTGCTGGACACGCGGGCCGGTTTCTTGGGCAACAGGTTGAGCGCGAGCAGCAGCAGCAGGATCGTCACAATTTCGACGGAAATCTGGGTCAGCGCCAGATCGGGCGCGGACAGGTAGGCGAAGGCGAGCGAGACGATGAGGCCGATCACGCTGATGTAGATCAAGGTCAGGAAACGTTGCCGCTGCACCTTCACCACCGCGGCGACCGCTGCCAGCAGCAGTAGCCAGGCGATGATTGCAACCGGCGGCGCGGCTATGGTCGCACGGGTGCCGGGCGTATAGCCGCCCGTCCACGCCCCCACCGTGCCAAGCAGGATTGCGACGATGAACAGCAGGGATAGCTGCCGTTGCAGCGACCCATTGTGGATGGCCAGGGTGATCGCGTTGGCGCAGCGCACCAGCCGATCGACAGCCGTTTCGAACAGGTGCCGGGCATCAGGCAGGCGTGCCGCGTCCCAGCCCCGCTGGAGCCAGCGGTGCCGCCACAGCAAGGCCGCACCGATAGCAACGGCCAGGATGCTCATGCCCAGCGCCGGGGTCAGGCCATGCCAGAGCGCAGGCTTGAACGAAGGCGCGGTCCCGCCGGTAACCACAGCGGCCGCCGGAACGATCAGGCCGGATGTGAGGGTCTGGGGGAACAGGCCGACCAGGACGGTGAGCATGACCAGCACGGCGGAAGGCGCCCATAGTCCAGCGGGCGGATCATGCGGCTTGGCCGGGTAGGATGCGGGGCGCTGACCCAGATAGAGGTGGAAGATGTAGCGCAGCGAATAGGCGGCAGAGAGCGTCGCGCCGGTCACGGCCAGCAGCGGAATCAGCCAATATTGTCCGGCCCAGGCAATATGGGCCGTTTCTTCCAGCATCATTTCCTTCGACAGGAAACCGCCGAACGGGGGCAGTCCCGCCATGGACGCTGCGGCGATCACGCCCAGCAACGCCGTGACCGGCATCAGGCCCGCCAGGCCGCCCAGCAGGCGGATGTCGCGCGTTCCCGTTTCATGATCGACAATGCCGGCGTTCATGAACAGCGCCGCCTTGAACAGCGCATGGTTGAGCAGATGGAACAGGCCGACCATCGCCGCCGCAGGCGTGCCGAAGCCGAACAACATGGTCAGCAGGCCAAGATGGCTGACGGTCGAATAAGCGAGGATCGCCTTCAGATCATGGCGGAACAGCGCGACCGCAGCGCCCATCAGCATGGTGACCAGCCCCGTGGTCGATACCAGGTAGAACCACAGGTCCGTCCCCGCCAGCACTGGCCAGAAGCGGGCGAGCAGGAACACCCCCGCCTTCACCATGGTGGCCGAATGGAGATAGGCGCTGACCGGCGTGGGGGCCGCCATGGCGTGTGGCAGCCAGAAGTGGAAGGGGAACTGCGCCGACTTGGTGAAGCAGCCGAGCAGGAACAGGAGCAGCGCCGCCGGATAGAGCGGCGAAGAGCGGATCACGTCTCCGCTCGCCAATATGTCGGCCAGTTCGAACGATCCGGCTATCTGTCCCAGCAACAGCAGCCCCGCGATCAGCGCCAGGCCGCCGCCGCCCGTCACCGCCAGCGCCATGCGCGCGCCCCGACGGCCTTCCGCCTTGTCATTACGGAAACCGATCAGCAGGAAGGAGGACAGGCTGGTCAATTCCCAGAAGATCAGCAGCAACAGGATGTTGCCCGATAGCGCAATGCCCAGCATCGCCCCCTGGAACAGCTGCAGCAGGGCAAGGAAACGGCCCATATGTTCATTCGCGGGCAGGTAAAATCGGGCATAGATGACGATCAGCAGGCCGATGCCCAGAATGAGCGACGCGAACAGCCAGCCCAGGGCATCGACCCGCAGGCTGATATCCAGTCCCAGGACGGGCACCCAGTCGGCGCGAAACTGGGCGGCCTGCCCCGCCAGCACGCCGGGCGCGAGCAGTGCGAGCAGCGCCAGGCCTATCAGCGCGGGTGCGCAAGCAATCCCGGCCACCATGTTGCGATGCGCACCGCCCGCAATCGCCGTCAGCAGTGCGCCGATGAAGGGCAACAACATGAGCAGGACCAGATGCAAAAATTTCCCCCTGCGCGGCGCCTGAGAGCGGCATCGTGAGTGCGTTTGCCGATGAACGCGGAGCGACTGTGCCCGCTTTCCGCTATCGGGGGAGCAAGGTCAACCTGCCAACCGCCCATAAGCAAGCCATTTCCTGGTCCCGTCCGGGTAGAAACAGGCACAGTTTCGCCGAAGTCGGGATGTCCTTGCCGATGTACGGATGGAACAAGTGGTGGGGGTCGTGCGCGCTATTTTACGCAACGCACCTAGTCGCAGCGGCTACGTCTGCTGACGCGGCATCCGCTGGCGACGTTGGACGGGGCGGAAAGCGACCTTGATCGCCTTCGCCCCGTCCCTTCGGTCATTCCGCCGCGGGCAGGTAGATTTCGCCGCCCTTGTCTTTGAACGTCTCGCTCATTTCGGCCATGCCTTTTTCCGCATCTTCAGCCGCGATGAATGCATCGGCGGGTTGGTTCTGCTTCGCTGCGAAGTCGCGCACTTCCTGCGTGATCTTCATCGAGCAGAACTTTGGCCCGCACATGGAGCAGAAATGCGCGGTCTTCGCGCCTTCGGCGGGCAACGTCTGGTCGTGATATTTCTCCGCCGTGTCGGGGTCGAGCGACAGGTTAAACTGGTCGCGCCAGCGGAACTCGAAGCGGGCGCGGGAGAGGGCATCGTCGCGGACCTTGGCCGCCGGATGACCCTTCGCCAGGTCGGCGGCGTGGGCGGCTAGCTTGTAGGTCACCACGCCGACCTTCACGTCATCGCGGTCGGGCAGGCCCAGATGCTCCTTGGGCGTGACGTAGCAGAGCATCGCCGTGCCATACCAGCCGATCATCGCGGCGCCGATACCGCTGGTGATATGGTCGTACCCCGGCGCGATGTCGGTGGTAAGCGGCCCGAGCGTGTAGAAGGGCGCTTCGCCGCACGCCTCAAGCTGCTTTTCCATATTCTGCTTGATCTTGTGCATGGGCACATGGCCCGGCCCTTCGATCATCACCTGCACATCCTGCTCCCAGGCGCGCTTGGTGAGTTCGCCCAGCGTGTAGAGTTCGGCGAACTGCGCTTCGTCATTGGCGTCGGCGATAGAGCCGGGACGCAGGCCGTCGCCCAATGAATAGGCGATGTCGTACGCCTTCATGATCTCGGTAATCTCGTCGAAATGCTCGTAGAGGAAGCTTTCCTTGTGATGGGAGAGGCACCATTTCGCCATGATCGACCCGCCGCGCGAAACGATGCCGGTGACGCGCTTGGCCGTCATCGGGATGTAAGGCAGGCGCACGCCCGCATGGATGGTGAAATAGTCGACGCCCTGTTCGGCCTGTTCGATCAGCGTGTCGCGGAAGATGTCCCAGGTCAGTTCCTCGGCAATTCCGCCGACCTTTTCCAGCGCCTGATAGATGGGCACCGTGCCGATCGGGACCGGCGAGTTGCGCATGATCCATTCGCGGGTGTCATGGATGTTGCGGCCGGTCGACAGGTCCATCACAGTGTCCGCGCCCCAGCGGATCGACCAGACCAGCTTGTCGACTTCGCTCGCCACGTCGGAAGCGACCGCCGAATTGCCGATATTGGCGTTGATCTTCACCAGGAAATTGCGGCCTATCGCCATCGGCTCGGTTTCAGGGTGGTTGATGTTGTTGGGGATGATGGCGCGGCCACGGGCGACTTCGTCGCGCACGAATTCCGGCGTCACATAATCGGGGATTTCCGCGCCCCAATCCTGTCCGTCGCGCACATATTCGGCGAGGCGGGCACGGCCGAGATTCTCGCGCTCGGCGACATATTCCATCTCCGGCGTGATGATGCCGCGACGGGCATAGTGCATCTGGGAGACGTTCATGCCAGGCTTGGCGCGCAGGGGGCGCTTGACGACATGGGGGAAAGGCTGGACGCCGCCCGACCGGTCGGGGCCTTTGAGGCCGTTGTCTTCCGGCTGGATGGCGCGCGCGTCATATTCTTCGACATCGCCCCGGCCGATGATCCAGTCGCGGCGCAGCGTGGGCAGGCCCGCCATGATGTCGATGCGCGCGTTCGGATCGGTGTAGGGGCCGGAGGTGTCGTAGACGCGGACGGGCGGCTCGCCGCTGCCGGGTTCGAGGTCAATCTCGCGCATGGCGACCTTGAGCGGGCCGACATGGATTTTACGCGAGCCGCGAATAGGCCCGGTGGTGACGCGCATTTCGGTGCGGGCGGGGATGTCGGCCATGGTGGTGGTTCCTTTCAGGCGATGACGGTTGCGCGGCCGGTGAGGCCCGCGAGGAAGAGGAGGATGCCCAGGACGATGCTGAGGGCTGCCCAGGCGCGGGTGAAGTTTAGTGACCAGCGGCCGATCCTGATGAGCGGCGCGGGGATAGCGAGGAGCAGGGCGCCCTCTATCAGTGCAACATAGCCGATCAGGCTGACGATGACGGCCAGCGGACCGGTCCAGATGCTGTGGATGAGGACGAGAGCCGTGCCGACGACGAAGACGGGGAAGCCGAGCGCCATGACGAGGCCGGGCGAGCGTTCCAGATCGTCCATTATCGCGCGCCAGCGGGACGGTGCGATCAGGCCGCCGATACCGACGACGATCATGTACAGGCCGATGGCTTCGGACAGGCGCAGAGTGAGGATGGAGATGGTGTCCATGGCAGCTCCGTCCTCCTCTTCTTCTTCGCTGGGCGGAAGGAGGATGCGGACATGCCTGTGACAAGCCCTCCCTCCCTACGCCGGTCTCATCCGGATCAGGTTCAACGGGTCGCAGCCACATCAGCCGCCTCTCAACCGCTTGTGAGCGGTCCCCCGGGGATTGGGTGGCGATAGCCGAAATGTGCAGGCGACGCCAGCCCATTGCGCTGGACATAAGGGGCGCTTTGCCGCTTTTATGGCAGGCGATGAAGCATCATGATCTGTCCACCAAGGAAGGGCGCAAGGCGCACCGGCATGAAATGCGCATGGTGGCTGTGCGGCCCAGGCGTTGGGGGCTGTGGCTGCTGACCGCCGGGTATCTGCTGGTGCTGACGCCGTCGGCGCTGGACGTGCATAGCCTGTTCGGGCTGTGGCCGCCGATGTTGGGAGCGATTTGCGTGATGATCGGCGTGCCGTTGCTGGTGGCGAGCGTGGTGCTGAAGCGGCGCTATGTGCGGGAGCGTGCGGCGGGACAGGTGATGGTGGGGCGGATCAGGGGGTAGGTCATGGTCTGCGCTATAGTCTTATTCCCCTCCCGCAGGCGGGAGGGGTTAGGGGTGGGCGCGAGCGGAGCGAGCTGCTGGATTAGCCGTTGAAGACCGCGCGGACGTTGCGCTGGCCCACCCCCTAGCCCCCTCCCGCTTGCGGGAGGGGGAACATTGTATCGGCCATTCAGGGTGTCGCCTCGAACACCAACTTCATGCCCGTCCTGGGCCTGATCGTCAGGCGGCTGATCGGCTCCGGCTTGAACCCTTCCGGCACGGACAGGCGATAGCGGCGCAGGGCGCTGGCGATGACGGTCATCACCTCTTGCTGGGCAAAGCCTGCGCCGACGCAGACGCGGGGGCCTCGGCCGAAGGGGAACCATGCCTGCTTCACCATCTCGGCATTGGCGGGATCGTCGAAGCGATCGGGATCGAAGCTGTGCGGGCAGCCCCAATTATCCTTGTTGCGCTGGGTGAGCCAAGGCGCGACGACCAGCATCGCGCCTTCCTCCAATTGCTTGTCGCGCATCGGCATCGGGCAAGGCACTTCGCGCGGGAAGAAGGCGACGGGCGGATAGAGGCGCAAAGTTTCGCGGAAGATGTTGCGGACGTGGCCCATGTCCTTCAGCATCGCGGCGGTGAGCGGCGCGTCGCCCGCCAGCGCCAATATCTCCGCCCGTGCGGCACCCTGGATATGGGCGCATTCGGCCAGCATGTAGAGCGCCCAGGTCATGGTGCTGGCAGATGTTTCATGGCCCGCGAGGAAGACGGTCGAGACCTGGTCCATCACCTGCTGCAGGGTGAAGGGATCGCCGGTTTCGGGGTGCTTCGCTTCGATCAGCGATTGGAGAATGTCCTTGTGCGGCGCTTCACCACGCTGGTGAAAGCCATGATAGCGGGCTTCGACAATCGGGCGGAATACGTCGTGGATCGCCTTGGCGGGCTTGAGCGATCGCTTTTCGAACCAGCGCGCGGGGAAGCCGTAGAGACGCAGCATCGATGCGCTGTGGGCGTAACGCTGAAACTTGCCGAAGGCGTTGTGGATGATGTTGGAGCGATGCTCGTCCAAAGCTTCGGAAAAGAGCGTGCGGAAGATGATGTCGGCCGCCACATGGGTCATCATCGGGTCGATATCGACGGGCTTGGTGCGGTCGGCGGCATCGATGCGGGCGAGGAGATCGTCGGCGGCTGCGACCATCAGGGGCATGGAGCGATGGAGCGCGGTGTGGGCGAAGGCGGGATTGACCATCGCGCGCTGGCTTTCCCAATCCTCGCCATTGGCGGAAAAGACGCTGTTGCCGATGAGCGGCGACAGGTTGCGGACCAGTTCGCGGTGCTTGGGAAAGGCGGTACCGCCGCGCAGTATCCTGTCCACCAGCGGCAGTTCGTTGGCGATATACATGATCTGGCCGGGCATGCGGATTTCGCCCAGCTTCATCGTGTAGCTTTTTTCGAACAGCACATGGATCCAGCTGTGCCAACCGCGCAGGAAACGCTTCATCAAGCCGCGCTTGGTGCGTGGCGGTTGTGGATATGGAGGCGTGAAGGGTTCGGTCACGGGATGGCCCTGAATGCGGCGATGGCTTCGTCGATGGTGCGGCGACCTGCGGTCAGGCTGACATAATCAACCGGCGACAGGCGGTCCCCGACGCGCAGATAATCGAAATGCGCTTCATATTTGTTCGACCAGCCACTGTGATAATTTTCTGGGTCGTAAAAGACATGGAAGCGCGGCGAGAGCAGATCGACGCGGGCGGCGCAGCGATGCGATACGAGGCGAATGGGGTGCACGTCGTGATAGGCGGCACCATCGGGGGGTGCGGAGAAATCGACAAGGCGGAACTGCCCCTCATCCAGCGCCTTCAAGTCGGCATGATACCAGCGCGCGTCCTTGCGCAAGGCGATGACTGGCACGACCTGCCCCAGCGTCAGGACAGTGAAATTGTCGGGCAGCGGCTCACCCCCGCGCAGCCCCAGAATGCGGCGCAGCACGCTCATCGCGTAGATGGTGCCGTTGCTGTGAGAGGCGAAGATGACTTCGTCCCAAGGTCCATCCATCTCCTGCGCGATTCGGGCGGCGAACTGGTCGAGGCGAGCGTCCATTTCCTCGCCAGGACCGCGCGCGGCGACGCTGTGGTTGTAATACATGAAGCGCAGCAGCCAGGGGACGATTAGTTTGTTAAGCAATCGGCCCGAAAGCAGGGTGCTGATGCCGATGCCGATCAGCGCTGCCGCCCAGAAGGGCATAAGCAGTGACAACAGCGAAGCGGGGATCAGTGCCAGCGCGAGCGGGATCAGGATGGCGAGCAGCGGCGGGTAGAGGATGGTGATGACCGGGCCGGGCCGCAGCTTGCGCATACGTAGGAACTGCATGTGCCGGGCATGCGCGCTGTAGGTGGCGATCGATCGCCAGGCGAGGAGCAGCGGGTTGCGGATCCACACTTTGCCGACCAGATCCTCCCAGCGGAGAAATTCATAGTCGGTTTCGACGCCGGCGCTGTGGTTGGTGACGGTCCAGATGGCGGAGGATACCGGGCCTGATCGGCGCGCGCTTACCTCCACCTGTTCACCGGAAAGGCGGACATAACGCTCCGCCTGCTCACGATAGAGTTGGTGATAAAAACGCACCCCGCGCGGATCGAAACCGCCAAGGTAGAAGACTTTACGCTTGAACTTTTGCATGGCCCCTGTTCCACATCGGGCCATGACGACACCCGAACGCGATTACTGCTATTTCATAGATCACCGCAAATACAACCGAAACATCGGTTGTCGGCGCCATGACAATGCCTATGGCATCAATGGCGGCGGCAGCGAGCGGGACCGGTGGCGGGCGGATTTCGCCTTTTACCGGCATATGAAAGGGGAAGGCGATCCGATGGCGCTGCCGTCGTTGCTCGCTTGCCTGGCGTTTGGCTGGTTCTGCTGGAATTACCATCCGGGGAAGGGGCTGTGGCGGGGACAGCTCTTGCGCCGTTTTGCGAAAGCGCCGAAGTGAGCGGCATGACTAATCCCAAGCATGTTTCCGTTGGGCCGGTGACGATCGGCAATGATCTGCCCTTCGTCCTGATTTCCGGTCCCTGTCAGATTGAGAGTCGCGATCATGCGATGATGTTGGCGGAAAAGCTGGCGGGGGTGGCGGACAAGGCAGGCGTGCCGTTCATCTTCAAATCCTCCTTTGACAAGGCGAACCGGACTTCGGTGTCGGGTCAGCGTGGCGTGGGGATCGATGCGGGGCTGGCGATCCTGGCGGAGGTGAAGGCGCGCCTTGGCTGCCCGGTGCTGACCGACGTGCATGAGGCGGTGCAGGTGGAGGCAGCGGCGCAGGCGGTGGACATCCTCCAGATTCCCGCTTTCCTGTGTCGTCAGACCGACCTGCTGCTGGCGGCGGGGCGGACTGGGGCTGTGGTCAATGTGAAGAAGGGGCAGTTTCTGGCCCCATGGGACATGGCGGCGGTGGCGCAGAAGGTCGCTTCCACCGGCAATGAGCGCATCCTGCTGACTGAGCGGGGCGCGAGCTTTGGCTACAATACATTGGTCAGCGACATGCGGTCGCTGCCGGTGATGGGTGAGACCGGCTATCCGGTGGTGTTCGACGCGACCCATTCCGTGCAGCAGCCCGGCGGGTTGGGATCAGCTTCGGGTGGACAGCGGGAGTTTGCGCCCGTTCTGGCGCGCAGTGCGGTTGCGGCGGGCGTTGCGGCGGTGTTTGCCGAGGCGCATGAGGATCCTGACAATGCGCCTTCGGATGGGCCGGTCATGCTGCCGCTGGAGTGGATGGGGCCGCTGCTGGAGAAGCTGAAGGCTGTTGATGAGGCGGTGAAGGGGTAACCCAAAACAGCATCGTGCTCCTGCGCAGACGTGTGAGCTGGGCTCCTGCCTGCGCAGGAGCACGGCATCATTATTACGGCCGCGTCTGGCCTGTTCCGCGCACCAGCCATTTGTAGGTTGTCAGGCCTTCCAGCGCCACCGGGCCGCGCGCGTGGAGGCGGCCGGTTGAGATGCCGATCTCTGCGCCCAGCCCGAACTCGCCGCCGTCGGCGAACTGGGTTGAGGCATTCCACATCACGATGGCGCTATCGACCGCGTTCAGGAAGCGCTCTGCCTTGCCCGCGTCCTCGGTGATGATCGCGTCGGTATGGTGGCTGGCATGGGCAGCGATGTGGGCCAGCGCTTCGTCCAGCCCATCGACTAGTCGGACAGAGACAATGGCGTCGAGATATTCCGTATCCCAATCCTCGTCCGATGCAGCGGTGACGCGGGCGTCCATCGCCTGCACCGCCACGTCGCCGCGCACTTCACACTTGGCGTCGAGCAGCGCTGTGACGACGGCGGGGGCTGCGCCGAACGCCTTGTCGATCAGCACGGTCTCGGTCGCGCCGCAAATGCCGGTGCGGCGCATCTTGGCGTTGACGACCAGCTTCATGGCCATGTCGGGATCGGCCGCGCCATCGACATAGCTGTGGTTGATGCCGTCGAGGTGCGCGAGCACGGGTACGCGCGCTTCCTCCTGCACGCGCGCGACCAAGCTCTTGCCGCCGCGCGGCACGATCAGATCGATGAAATCCGACGCCTTGAGCAATGCGCCGACAGCGGCACGGTCGGTCGTGGGGACCAGTTGCACCGCGTCGGCGGGCAGGCCAGCGGCGGCGATCCCCTCCGCCATGGCGGCGTGGATGGCGCGGTTGCTCTCCTTCGCCTCGCTGCCACCACGCAGAATGACCGCGTTGCCCGCGCGCAGGCACAGCGCGGCGGCGTCGGCGGTCACATTGGGGCGGCTTTCATAGATGATGCCGATCACGCCCAAGGGCACGCGGACGCGCGAAAGCTCCATGCCGTTGGGCCGGACCTGCTTATCGATGACGCTGCCCAAGGGATTGTCCAGCGTCGCGACCTGATCGACCCCCGCCGCAGTCGCCGCCACCCGGCCTTCGTCTAGGCGCAGCCGGTCGAGCATCGCTGGCGACAGCCCATTGGCAGCGGCGTTTTCCACGTCGCGCGCGTTCGCGGCGAGGATTTGCGGCGCCTGATCCCGGAGGGCCTGCGCTGCGCGGCGCAGGGCGTCGATCTTTTGCGCGTCGGTTACCGTCGCGAGAATGGCTGCGGCGGCGCGTGCACGCGCGCCCATGCCGCTGATCAACATTTCGGGAGTCTGAGTAAGGTCGTTCATGATGGTTCGTGCCTTTCGCCCGCGCCTTTAGCATGAAAGCCAAACGAAACGGAACGGCAGAAAACACGGCTAGCGACGGTCAGGCCGCCTGTGCCAGCCCTTCCGTCACAAGCCCCCGGAAGGTGCGACATGGCGGAATGTTGCGCCATTCCACTTTTTCGACGACGTCATCGAACTGGGCGGAAAGAAGCCGCCGCACATAGGCGGAATATTGATAAACCAGAAACTCTCCGCCGGGCCGTAATGCCGCGCGCGTTTCAGCGCAGATCCCATCGCCGACTCCGTCAGGCAATGTGGAAAATGGGATGCCGGACAGGATATAATCCGCCTGCCGATGCCCGGCCTCCGCGATGAAACGGCGAACGTCGGCAGCTGATCCATGTACGACGCGAAGGCGCGGGTCGACGATGCGCGCCTCCAGCCAGGCGACGAAATCCAGGTTGAGATCGATCGCGATCAGCGTGGCATCCGGGTGCATCCGGTCCAATATCGTGCGGGTGAAGGTGCCAACCCCCGGACCATATTCCACGAACAGGCGCGTGCGGTGCCAATCAACGCCGGACAACATACTGTCGACCAGCGTGGATGAAGACGGAATGATCGATCCGATCATGCCCGGATGCTTCACAAACTGGCGGAAAAACATGCTCCACTGACTGAGGAAGGTCGTGGAACCATCCCGGCCACGTGCCGAAAACCTGTCTTTATTCACGGGAGTGGAGGCCATTTACCCTCGCCTGATTGCCTTCTTTTCACGGCCTTGCAAATCGCGGCATGGCTTGCAAGCCGCTTTACAAGGAACCCGGACAAAAGACCGGGTTTTCCGACTGGCTAAGCGAACGCGCAGACGGCGGATCGGTTCAATCCGCCACCGCGCGACCCGATCAAGCGTCCCGTTCACGCGACCGCACCATGCCGGGCGATACGAAACCAATCGGATCGACCCGCATCGCGCTCTGCTTCAGTTGGGACTGTATCTTTTCATATTCATGCTCCATCTCGGCAGTGACGGAAGCGCGGGTTTCATCCAGCGCGGCCAGGAAATGCGCCTGAGTGACCTTTTCCACCGTCATTGACTGGCGCAGTGCGAACAGGCCCGCCCGGCGTACCAGATCTTCCAGATCAGCGCCGGTGAAGCGCTCCGCGCGCGCTGCAAGCAGATCAAGATCGACATCGTCCGCCAGCGGCATCTTGGCAGTGTGAATCGCCAGGATGCGGCGACGTCCGCTTTCGTCAGGCACAGGCACATAGATCAGTTCGTCGAAACGACCCGGCCGCAGCAATGCCGGATCGACCAGCGTAGGCCGGTTGGTCGCGCCGATCACCACCACCGACTGTAGCTCTTCCAGCCCGTCCATTTCGGCGAGGATGGTGTTCACCACCCGCTCCGTCACCTGCGGTTCGCCAAGCCCGTTGCCCCGGGCGGGGACAAGGCTGTCGAGTTCATCGATGAAGATGACCGTAGGAGCGACCTGTCGGGCACGGCTGAACAGCCGGGCGATCTGTTGTTCGCTTTCTCCATACCATTTGGACAGAAGGTCGGACGATTTCGTGGCGATGAAGTTCGCCTGCGCTTCCCGCGCAACCGCCTTCGCCAACAATGTCTTGCCAGTGCCAGGCGGGCCGTAGAGCAGAAACCCCTTGGCCGGGCGGATACCGATCCGGCGAAAGGCGTCGGGGTCCTTCAGCGGCAGCTCCACCCCTTCCTTGAGGCGCATCTGCGCATCGTCCAGGCCGCCAATGTCAGCCCAGCCGATATTGGGCGCCTGCACCATCACCTCGCGCATGGCCGAAGGTTGGACGCGCTTGATCGCGGACATGAAGTCGTCGCGTGAAACGGACAATTCCTCCAGCACATCGGGGGGAATCGTTCCCTCCTCAAGATTGAGGCGCGGCATGAATCGGCGCACGGTCTCAATCGCTGCCTCGCGGGTCAGCGCCGCCAGATCAGCGCCAACGAAGCCGTAGGTCATCCGGGCCAGTTCACCCAGGTCCACGCCTTCGCCCAACGGCATGCCGCGTGTATGGATGCCCAATATCTCCCGCCGCCCGCGCTCATCGGGGACTCCGACGATAATTTCGCGGTCGAACCGTCCGGGTCGGCGTAGGGCTTCGTCGATTGCCTCTGGCCGGTTGGTGGCGGCGATGACGACCAGATTGGTGCGAGGCTCCAGCCCATCCATCAGGGTCAGCAACTGGGCGACAAGACGCTTTTCCGTCTCGCCCGTCACATTCCCGCGTTTGGGAGCGATGGAATCGATCTCGTCGATGAACAGGATCGACGGCGCTGATTTGGTGGCGGCCTCGAAAATTTCACGTAGCTGCTTTTCCGATTCACCATAGGCAGAGCCCATGATTTCCGGCCCGTTGATCAGGAAAAATTCAGCTTCCGATTCGTTGGCGACGGCGCGGGCGAGCCGCGTCTTGCCGGTTCCCGGCGGACCGTGCAGCAGCACCCCCTTGGGCGGGTCCACGCCCAGCCGTTCGAACAGTTCGGGATAGCGCAGCGGCAGCTCCACCATCTCGCGCAGCTGATCGATCGCATCCGCCATGCCGCCGACATCATCATAGGTAACGTCGGCGCGCCGCGATTCGCGCGGCTCTTCATATTCCGCGCGTAACTCTATCTCGGTATCGGCATCGATCTGGACAAAGCCCTTTGGCACGGTCGACACGACGACCAGCCGAATTTCCTGGAGCGCATAGGCCGGGGCCGCAAGCATCTGCCGCAGATGAGGGGGCATGTCGTTAGGCGGCACCTGCTGCTGCCCCGCCGTTGCAACCACGTCACCCGCGGCCAGGGGGCGCTGGAAAAAGACGCGCTTCAGCCCATCGGGGTTGCCCTGAAGCCGCAGATTATTTTGTGCAGGCGCGAAGACGACACGTTGCGCCGCCTTGGGCTCTATCTTGCGGATATGGACGAAATCGCCCGACCCTGCCCCGGCATTGGCGCGTTGCAACCCGTCTAGGCGAAGCACGTCCAGCCCCTCATCTTCCTTATAAGGACGCACGACGCGTGCGGGGGTGGAGCGCTTTCCGGCAATTTCGACCACGTCGCCTTCGACGAGTTGCAGTTCAGCCATCGCCGCCACGGGCAGGCGCGCGAGTCCGCGCCCCGCATCTTCCGGCCGTGCGTTGGCTACCTGAATCTTTCGTCCCGGACTTTCTTGATCGGCCATCGCCATCCCCATTCTTGTCGCCGCGTAACGAGATAGGTAACGTTGCACGCCATGAGAAGGCCCGAACCCGCAGGCGGCACGAACAAAAAAAGGGCCGACCCGAAGGCCAGCCCAAAAAGGTTAAGGAGAGGATGCCTGAAAGGCGCGGCCCCTCTGCCCGGCGAAAATCATCTTCGCAAGTGCGAAAAGGATGGAGGAGTTGCAACTTTTGCATCTTGCCAAACAGGCGATTTTACTGCTCATGGGGGAGCGGATAAGAAAGAAAGCTGGAACAGTTCGTTAGAGAGGAAGGGATGCCGCGTCGCAGCGCATCGCTGATATAGATTGACCTATTATGCGCAGATTGCCGCCCCTTACCGCCCTTGAGGCTTTTGTTCAGGTCGCTCGCCTCGGTTCGGTGAAGGCAGCGGCGGAAGAACTTGCGCTGTCCACGCCTGCGCTCAGCCGACGTGTCCAGGCTCTGGAGCGCTTCATCGGTCGCGCCCTTTTTGACCGGAAGCACCAGGCGCTGGAAATCAACTCCGACGGTCAACGGCTGTTGGACGACATCGCCCCCGCACTGGATGCGATGAGCCAGGCGCTGGAAAATATCCAGAGTGGCGGCAACCAGTTGCGCCTGCGGCTGGCGGTCATGCCCCTGTTCGCAACGCAGCGGCTGTTCCCGCATCTGGGAGCATTGCGGGAGAGGCATCCGCAGTTGCATATCGACATCGAAACCACGCCCCATGCCGTCGCGCGACTGGGCGAAGGCCTGGATGCGGCGATCGTGCTGGCCAAGGATATCGATCCCGCGCTGTATGCGCATGAACTGGATCATGACGAAGTCTATCTGATAGGCCGCAAGGCGCTGATGGAACCGGCGCAGGCGCTGGCATCGCCCGCCGACCTCGCCCAGCACACCATATTGCTCCACCGCGACATGGTGATGGCTTTCGAGGCCTGGAAGGAAGCGGTGGGCCTGCCCGATCTTCAACCGTTGGCCATCGACAATTATGATTCCGGCCAGTTGATGCTTGAGGCGGCGGCGCAGGGGCTGGGTGTTGCGGTCATGCACGCCAGCCATTTCAACGAAGCCGAAGATTCACGACTGGTGCGCCTGTTTCCTGAGCATCGGGTGGAAAGCCCCTACCGCTATTTCTTCGTATGTCGTCCCCGCGCGCTTCAAACGCGTGCCGTGCGCATTTTTCGGGACTGGCTGGTCGGGGCGGATATCTGACAGCGAAAGATTCCAGCCCTTCAAACAGCTTGTCTATTTTTGCCTACCCAGGACTTAACCCTGGCTGCGCCGTTCCGTTATAGGGTTCATGAACGCGGCATCATCATCGGCGGCAAGCCCGCAGCACGGCCTGACAGACAGGCTGACACGTTGGGCCAGAGGTCTTTCGGGCAAAAGCGAGATCCAAAGCGACGTTGAGGATTCAGACCCTCACCGATCCCGACTGGGCAGCATCGCGCATCGCGAAATTACCCGGAGGCGCAAACTTTACGAAGATATTGGCGATTTCCTGTTCGCGCATGATCTGGACCTGACGCCGCTCAACTTCGGCGTGGCGCACGACTATATCACCGGATCCCATATCGGGGTGGAAAAGGCCGTGAAGGCGGTTCTTACCGAACGCGGCAGAATCACCAACGGTTGGGTCGAAACCGTGGTAGCCGAACAGCGCACCGACGAAGTGACACCCGAAGCGCTGGCCACCATGCTGAGCAAGGTGGAAGAGAATCTGACCGAATTCACCGGGCTGATGGTCGAATCGCGCAATTCGGCGAAGGATTATGGTACGGCCCTGCAGGAAGAGGTGAAGGGCCTGGCGTCCGGCGGGAACAACGAACCAGTGCTTAGTCGGCTGGTGGCGCTGACCCGGTCCATGGTCGAAAAGACGCGTCAGGTCGAAAACCAGCTGCGTCAGAACCAGAAACAGAATCTGGCCCTGAAATCCAGCCTGGAGAGCGCCCGTCGCGCAGCCGAACATGACCACCTGACCGGCCTGCCCAATAGGCGCGCCTTTGAAGCGGCGCTGCAGCAGGAAGTGACGCTGGCCAAGGAACAGAATGAGCAGTTGTCGGTGGCCTTTTGCGACATCGATCATTTCAAGCAGATCAACGATATTCACGGTCACGATACGGGCGATCGCGTCCTGAAATTCGTCGCCGGGTTGCTCGCGAAAATCAGCAATGATCGTTGCCATGTGGCGCGGCACGGCGGCGAGGAATTCGTCATGCTGTTCCGGGGCAAGACGGCGGCGGAGGCCTGCGAGGCGGTCGATGGCGTGCGCGAGGACCTGGCCACCCGCAGCCTGGTCAATCGCAGCAATGGCGAACGCATGGAGCGGGTCAGCTTTTCAGCGGGGGTCGCCAACGTGTTCTTCTACGAGGATCCACGCAGCGCACTGAAGGCGGCGGACCGGGCGCTTTACCTGGCCAAGGAACATGGTCGCAACCGCGTATATCTGGCGCTGGAGGCCGAATAGGTCCGTCCGTCAAGGAGCCGCCAAGCCCCGGCGAACGCCTTAGAAGTCCGGCTTTTCATAATGAGCGGGCGGCGTGATCACCTCCATCCGTTCAGACAGCAGTGGACGGAAGGAAGGGCGCGATTTGAAGCCCGCATACCAGCGCTTCACCGTCTCATGCCCGGCCCAGTCGATGCCGCCCAGATAGTCCGCGACTGAAATATGCGCAGCGGCAGCGATATCGGCGAGGCTGAGCGTCCCTCCAGCCATCCAGCTGCGATGATCCAGCAGATAGTCCATATAATCCATATGGACATTGGCGCGCTTCATCGCTTCTCTCAGCACGCGGGCGTCAGGCGGCGCCCGTTCGATCAGCCGCTTCTTCATCCGTTCATGCAGCAGGGGGCCGACGACGTCGCCATAGAAATTCTGGTCGAAAAAGGCGGTCAGCCGCCGCACCTCGGCCCGCCCCGCGGCAGTGCCGGAGATCAGCGGGAATTTTTCCACCGTCTCCTCAAAATATTCGCAGATGGCCTGGCTGTCGATCAGGGTGATGCCCTTTTCCTGATCCACCATCACCGGCGTGGTGCCCGCAGGATTGAGGTCCAGAAATTCGTCCCGCATCAGCCAGGGCGATTCGCGCACCAGATCGTAGCCGACGCCCTTTTCACCGAGGAGCAGGCGCACTTTGCGCGAAAAGGGACATAGGGGAAATTGGAAGAGTTGCCACATATGCGCCCTGTTAAGCGGAGCCGGTCAGCGCGAAAAGCGGCAAATGGTGAGCGGCGTTCAAATTGATGAAATGAAGGCGCCCCGCCCCGTCGATCGACATGGTGGATTTCAAAGCACGCTGCCGATTCCCGGCGCCAGTGCCTGACGACGCCATTTTCGCACAAACCGGGTCCCACTTTCGCACTTGATGCACTAGAGGTCAGCGCAGCGAGGGTTTCGCAATGGAAAGGATGCCTGATGTCTGACGATTTTTTCCCGGTTCCTTCTGAATGGGCAGCCTCCGCGCTGCTCGACCGGGACGGACGTGCGTCGGATTATCGCCGGTCGATCGAAGATGCGGACGCCTACTGGCTGGAGCGGGCCAAGCGGCTGGACTGGATGCATTTTCCCACCAAAACCAATGAAAGCAGCTTTGCCGAGGCCGATTTCGGGGTGAAGTGGTTTTCCGACGGCATTCTCAATGTCAGCGCCAACTGCATCGACCGGCATCTGGCCGAACGCGGCGAACAGACCGCTATCATATGGGAACCCGATTCGCCCGATGCTGAGCCGCGTCGCTACACCTACAAGCAGGTCCATGAGGAAGTATGCCGCCTGGCCAACGTCCTGAAAGGCGCGGGCGCGAAAAAGGGCGATCGCATCACCGTCTACCTGCCGATGATCCCCGAGGCCGCCTTCGCCCTGCTCGCCTGCGCGCGGATCGGCGCGATCCACAGCGTCGTGTTCGGCGGTTTTTCGCCCGAAGCGCTGGCGGGGCGCATCATCGACTGCGATTCGACACTGGTGATTACCGCGGACGAAGGCTGCCGCGCGGGCAAGAAGGTGCCGTTGAAGGCCAATGTCGATGCGGCGCTGAAGGATTGCCCCAGCGTCAAGAAGGTCGTCGTGGTCAAGGCCACGGGTGGCACGATCAACATGGCCGATGGCCGCGATCTTTGGCTGCATGAAGAAGCGGCCAGAGTTTCGCCCGACTGCCCGCCTGAACCGATGAATGCGGAAGACCCGCTGTTCATCCTCTACACCTCAGGATCGACCGGCAAGCCCAAGGGCGTGCTGCACACGACGGGCGGCTATCTGTTGTGGGCCAGCCTGACCCACGAACTGTGTTTCGACTATCGTCCCGGCGACATCTATTGGTGCGCGGCCGATATCGGCTGGGTCACGGGCCACAGCTATATCGTCTACGGCCCGCTGGCGAACGGCGCGACCACGCTGATGTATGAAGGCGTGCCCAATCATCCGACGCCCAGCCGCATCTGGGAGGTGGTGGATCGCCATCAGGTGCAGACCATCTTCACGGCCCCCACCGCCCTGCGCGCGCTGATGAAGGAAGGGGACGAATATGTGACCCGCACCAGCCGCACATCGTTGCGCCTGTTGGGGACCGTGGGCGAGCCGATCAACCCCGAAGCGTGGCGCTGGTATCACCATGTCGTGGGGGAAGACCGTTGCCCGATCATCGATACCTGGTGGCAGACCGAAACCGGCGCGGCGATGATCGCGCCGATGCCGGGAGCAACCGATTTGAAGCCCGGATCCGCGACATTGCCGATGCCTGGCGTAGTGCCGCAGATCGTCGATAGCGACGGCAAGGTGATGGAAGGCGCGGCAGAGGGCAATCTGGTGATCGCCCAAAGCTGGCCGGGGCAGATGCGCACCGTTTGGGGCGACCATGAACGCTTTTTCCAGACCTATTTCACCACCTTCCCCGGCAAATACACGACCGGCGATGGCGCCCGGCGCGATGCGGACGGCTATTATTGGATCACTGGCCGCGTTGATGACGTCATCAACGTATCAGGCCATCGCATGGGCACGGCGGAAGTCGAAAGCGCGCTGGTGCTGCACGAAGCCGTGGCGGAAGCGGCGGTGGTGGGATTCCCGCACGACATTAAGGGTCAGGGCATCTACGCTTATGTCACGCTGAACAGCGGTGAAGCGCCGGGCGAGGATCTTCGCAAGACACTGGTCGCATGGGTCCGGTCCGAAATCGGGCCGATTGCGACCCCCGATGTCATCCAGTTCGCTCCGGGCCTGCCCAAGACGCGGTCTGGCAAGATCATGCGCCGCATCCTGCGCAAAATCGCGGAAGGCGAAGTGTCGGCGCAGGCTTTGGGCGATACCAGCACACTGGCTGATCCATTGGTCGTGGAAGATCTGGTGGCAAATCGGCAGAGCTAAGAATCATGAGGCAGGGGCAGCAGTGGCTGCTCCTGCACAGGCCCCAGGAGCGTCTTAGATCATCTCACCGATCAACAAACGGGGCAGCGCGCCTGATTCGCCGCGTGCTTCGGCCATGAACCGATTCTTGAGCAGGGACGTGCGCTGGACCGCCGCCAGCCCGAAACGGCGGACAGCCGACGGAATTCTGCCGGGCACGTCGAACAGCCGGACCAGCCCGTCCATCGCCACGCTGACCGACAGCGCATCCATGCCGCGCCAACGCTGGTATCGCGCCATCAGTTGAGCATCGCCAGGGTCAAGGCCCAGACGCATGCCTTCGACCAGCACTTCGGTCAGGGCGGCCACGTCGCGCAGGCCCAAATTGAGGCCCTGCCCGGCAATCGGGTGGATCGCATGCGCGCTGTCGCCCACCAGAGCCAGGCGCGTGTCCGTTATACGGGCGGCATGGTGGAAACCGAGCGGATAGGATGAGCGCGGCCCCGCCAGCGAGATGTCGCCCAAAAACCCGCCCATGCGCTTTTGCGCTTCGGCCAGCCATGCACGTTCGGACAGCTTGAGCATGGCGGGCGCCTGGTCGGTCGGGACCGTCCACACAACCGCCGACCGTGTGCCGGGCAGCATTGGCAGCAGGGCAAACGGACCACCGGGATAGAAGATCTCATAGGCCGTGTTGGCGTGCGGCACTGCATGGTCGATCGCGGTCACCATCGCCACATGCTTGTAATTCCAGCGCGTCGTCCGAATACCGGCCGCCTCACGCGTGGGGCTGTTGCGCCCTTCAGCCCCGACCAGCAACGCGCCCTGGATCGTTTGCCCACTGGAAAGCGTCACGGTTACGCCATCGGCATTGCGATCGACATGGGTGGGGCGGTCGGGTTGAAAACGGACGAGATTGTCGGCCTGCTCTGCCGACTGGGTCAGCGCCACGCGCAGGTCGCGGTTGGGGAACATGATCCCCATAACGCCATCATCGGGGTCGGGCGCGAAGTCCAGCGCCCCCGGCTCCAGCCCGTCACTGACCCAGATGCGATCGATAGGACAACCCTTGCCGTCCAGCCGCTGGGCCACGCCGATGGCCGACAGCATCGCATGGCTGGTCGACGAAATGGCGGACACACGACCATCGAACCCGGTCGTGTTGGTTACTACAGGATCGACCGGATCGACCACGGCGCAGCGCACGCCATGTCCCGAAAGAGCGATGCCAAGGGTAAGGCCTACCAGGCCTCCGCCCAGAATGACGACGTCGAAGCGTTGCATGAAGGCTCTTGTAGGGGGTCGGGACGCGATTGGGAAGCTCAGGGAACCATCATTGACGGCGCTCCTGCGAAGGCAGGAGTCCTGTGGAAACGGCGGGATTGGGCTCCTGCCTTCGCAGGAGCATGTCATCCTATATTACAGCTTGCGCACCCAGCCCGCCGGGTCGGCGACCGTTCCACGCTGGATGCCGGTGAGTTCCGCGCGCAGCGTTTCGGTCACCAATCCGCCCTCACCATTGCCGACGGTGAAGTCACCATCGACGCTCTTCACCGTACCGATCGCCGTAACGACCGCCGCCGTCCCGCAAGCGAAGGCTTCGCGCAGCCTACCGCTCAAGGCATCGGCGCGCCATTGGGCAAAGCTGTACCGTTCTTCACGCACATCATGCCCCTTGGCGCGGGCGAGTTTGATGACGCTGTCGCGGGTAATGCCGGGCAGGATGGTGCCGCCCAGCGGCGGCGTGATCAGCGATCCGTCGTCCATGACGAAGAAGACGTTCATGCCGCCCAGTTCTTCGACCCATTGATGTTCCGCGGCATCCAGGAAAACGACCTGGTCGCAGCCATGCCTGGTCGCTTCGGCCTGCGCGACTAGGCTGGCGGCATAGTTGCCACCGCATTTGGCCGCACCTGTCCCGCCCCGCGCCGCGCGGGTATAATGATCCGACACCCACAGGGTTACCGCTTTCTTGCCGCCCTTGAAATAGGCGCCTGCGGGGGAGGCGATGACGCAGAAAATATATTCAGCCGATGGCCGGACACCCAGAAATGTCTCACTGGCGAACATGAAAGGGCGCAGATACAGGCTGCCTTCACCGCCGGGGATCCAGTCGGCATCGATCTTCACCAGTTGTTCGACCGCCTCCAGGAAAATATCCTCCGGCAGGACCGGCATTGCCATGCGCTGGGCGGACTCGGCGAAACGACGCGCATTTTCCTCTGGCCGGAACATGGCGACCGTGCCGTCCGCCAGCCGATATGCCTTCATCCCTTCGAACACTTCCTGTGCGTAATGCAGGACGGCGCAGGCAGGGTCGAGCTGGAACGGTTCGCGCGGGCCGACGTGGTGGCTGTGCCAGCCCTGGCCTTCGCTGTAACGGATCGTCACCATATGGTCGGTGAACAAGCGCCCGAACCCAGGATCTTCCAGCATTACCGCGCGCTGGTCAGCCGATACAGCCTTGCTGCTCTGGTTGACTGTAAAGCGCGACTTCTGCTGGACGTCCATGTTGGTTGCTCCCTGGGATGACGGGCCGCCTATGTCACAAACGACCCTGCGAAACAATGTGTCACCATTGCTGACCTAATACCACTGATTCTTGGTGGCGGGTCTATTTGAGATGGCACCTTGGCGCGGTCATCGCTGCAATCTATTGCCCATGCATGCAGTTTTTCTCCGACAATGCGACACCAGTCTGCCCTGAGGTGATGGCGGCCGTCGCCGCCGCCGACCAGGCGGACCACGGCTATGATGGCGACGCGTGGAGCGGAAGGCTGGACCAGGCATTTTCCGCCCTGTTCGACGCGCCGGTAAAGGCATTGTGGATCACCACGGGCACTGCCGCGAACAGCATCGCGCTCGCCTGCCTGTGTCCGCCCTATGGCGGCGTCATCTGCCATGAAGAAGCGCATATCGTGGTGGATGAGTGCGGTGCGCCCGGTTTCTACACCCACGGCGCGGCCCTTATGACGCTGCCGGGCGAAGGCGCGAAGCTGTCGCCCGATGCGGTCAGGGATCGCCTGGGGCTTATCCGCCCTGACGTGCATCAAATCCCCGCCTGCGCGATCAGCATCACCCAGGCCACCGAATATGGCCTGGCCTATACGCCCGACGAGGTTGCCGCATTGGGGGCCGTGGCGCGGGCACATTCGCTGGGGCTGCATATGGATGGAGCCCGCTTTGCCAATGCGGTGGCGTTTCTGGGCTGCGGTCCCGCCGACATCACCTGGCGCGCGGGCGTCGATATATTGTCCTTTGGCTGCGTGAAGAATGGCGGCATGCTGGGCGAAGCGCTCGTCTTTTTCGGACCCCAAGCGCAGGCGCGAGCGGCGCAGGCCGAACGCTGGCGCAAGCGCGGAGGGCATTTGCTGTCCAAGGGACGCTATCTCGCGGCCCAACTGCTCGCCATGGTCGAAGGCGACCTTTGGTTGTCGAACGCCCGCGCGGCCAATGCCGCTGCGCAGGCGCTTGCAAACGCGGCCAGCGATCGGCTGATCCATCCTGTCGAAACAAATGAGCTGTTCATCCGCCTGACCCCAGTGGAAGCCGCCCGGCTGCGCGCCGCCGGTTTCGACTTTTACGATTGGGGCGAAGGCGCGGCGCGGCTGGTCACCAACTGGTCGCAGAATGATGCGAGCGTGCGGCCAATGGCCGATGCAATGAGAGCGCTGGGATGATGGGCGCAAGCGCGAACCGCGGCGTCATCCTTCCGTTCCTGCTGGTGGTGCTGATCTGGAGTTCGACCTGGATCGTGATCCGTGACCAGCTGGCCACTGTGCCGCCCAGCTGGTCGGTCTGTTACCGTTTTCTGTTGGGCGGCATCGGCATGGCGCTGTTCGCCCGGTGGCGGCGCGTGCCGCTTGCTTTGCCATGGAGGGGCGTGGCGTTCGCGACATTGCTGGGGCTGGCGCAGTTCGTGCTCAACTTCAACTTCGTCTACCGCGCCGAACATTATCTGACGTCGGGCGTGGTGGCGACCGTGTACGCCCTGCTGCTGATTCCCAACAGCCTGCTCGCCTGGATCGCATTTCGCCAGCCAGTCAGCCGATCCTTCATTATGGGGTCGATGGTCGCGATCGTGGGGATCGCGATGCTGTTATTGCGCGAATATCGCGCCGCGCCGGTCGCTGCTGACGCGGTGCTGCTGGGCATCGCCTTGAGCGCTGCCGGCCTGTTCAGCGCGTCCGCCGCCAATGTGATGCAGGGCATGGACATAGCCCGACGCCTGCCGATGGTCGCCGTGCTGACATGGGCGATGCTGATCGGCAGCGGGATCGACGCTGTTTTCGCCTGGATCACGGTCGGGCCGCCAGTGGTGGAGTGGCGCGCAGGATATCTGTTCGGCATCGCCTGGCTGGGAATCGCAGGGTCGGTGATCACCTTCCCGCTCTATTTTCAGCTGATCCAGCGCATGGGTCCGGGCCGGGCGGCCTATACCAGCGTGCTGATCCCGGTGATCGCCATGCTGATTTCGACGGTGACAGAGGGTTATCGCTGGACCCCGCTCAGTCTGGTCGGAGGGTTGCTGGCGGTAGTGGGCATGGGGATCGCGCTGCGGTCGAAGGCGGCTTAGCGCGTTGTTCGAGCCGCTAGAATCCGCGTGGGCGAAAGTCGGGCTCATAGGTGCGCTTGGCCGCGTTCACCTTGGCGATCAGGCAGGCGATCGGTTCAGGGGCACTGGCAGGACGATCGGGCAGGGGCATGCTGGTCATGCGATGGCTGAGTGCGGCGAAAACATGTTCGATGCGATCCATGGTCTGTCCCTGCGAAGTTGGCAGGTCCCTCCATCGCGGCTCTTGGTTAACGAGCCGTAAGCGACGTTGCCGCTTTGCGCCGAGCCGATCTACTGCCCTTCAACCAAACAGGCCGATAGTCCTTCCCTGTAAGTCGGATATCGCGGGGTCCAGCCCAGCAGCCGCTTTGCCCGGCCATTCGCGACGCGCCGGTTTTCGGCATAGAATGATCGCGCCATCGGCGAAAGCTGCGCTTCTCCCAGCGTCAAGAGTGGCGGCAGCGGTTCACCCAGCATCGCGCAGGCCGCTTCAATCAGACGGTTCTGCGCACAGGGCAGGTCGTCCGCCAGATTGTAGACGCCGGGCGGGCCATTGAAGGACGCGATGATGCCCGCGACGATATCATCGACATGGGCGCGGCTGAATATCTGTCCGGGCAAGTCGATGCGATGCGCCCGCCCTGCCCGCACCCGGTCCAGCGCGGATCGGCCCGGCCCGTATATACCCGGCAATCGGAAGCGGCGCATGTCGACACGGAGCGCCCCCCAGTCCGCATCCGCCTGCACCCGCGCCCCGCGTCGACCGGAGCCGACCGGGCTATTTTCGTCCACCCATGCTCCGGCGGCGTCGCCATACACGCCGGTGGAAGAAAGATAGCCGCTCCATAGCGCGGGGGCAGCTGCGATGTCTGCCCCGTAGCGGACGAGGACAGGGTCGACGTCGCCTTCAGGCGGGACGGACGACAGGATATGCGTGGCCTGCCCCAAGGCCGCGCGAACCGCACGGTCATCATCGAAGGCGATCATCTCGCTGTCCGCCGCGCGCCGGACGCCCGTAACCCGCCAGCCATCGCTACCCAGCCGGGTGGCGAGGCGGGACCCAGTATAGCCCATGCCGATGATGAGCATATGAGGCATGACGACCCCCGTTCGTGTCGAGCGTGACCGGACCGTGCGGTAGCCGTGTCCTAGACCGTAAAGCTCTCACCGCAGCCGCAGCTGCCCTTCGCATTGGGATTGTTGAAGACGAAACCAGCGGTAAAATCATCTTCCACCCAGTCCATCGTCGAGCCGACCAGATAGAGCACCGACGCTCCGTCGATGTAGAAGGTGCCGCCGGGCGTTTCGATTTTTTCATCGAACTTCGCTTCTTCGGTCACATAATCGACCGAATAGGCGAGGCCAGAACAACCCCGGCGGGGCGTCGATAGCTTGACGCCGATCGCCCCTTCCGGCGCCTGGCGCATCAGGTCGGCGATGCGCGCTTCGGCGCCCGGCGTCAGGATGACAGCGGCGGGAAGAGCGCGCGGCTTGGTCTCAGTTGTCATCACAGCATTCCCAGTTCCAGCTTGGCCTCGTCCGACATTTTCTGTGGGTCCCATGGCGGATCCCAGACGAGGTTCACTTCGGCATCGCCCACGCCCGGCACCGCCCCAACGCGCAGCTCAACTTCGCCCGGCATGGATTCAGCGACCGGACAATGGGGCGTTGTCAGGGTCATGGTGACAACGGCATGGCCATCGTCGGTCAGGTCGACACCATAGATAAGGCCAAGGTCATAGATGTTGACTGGAATTTCCGGGTCATAAATCTCTTTCAACGCATCGATGACCGCGTCGTAAAGATTGCCGCCCGGCTCGACCGAAGGCACCTCTGCGGGCTTCTGCGCCAGAAATCCTTCCAGATAATCGCGCTCACGCGGGGCGTCGTCCACCCGCGCCTTGGGCGGCACGTCCACCGCCTCGACCTCTTCCACCATGATCCTGCGTTCCCCGGATTTTCCCTCAGTCATTGGCGAAAATCTTCCTCACTCGCTCTATGCCTTTGACCAGAGCATCGACGTCACTATCGTCGCTGTAGATGCCGAAGCTGGCCCGCGCGGTCGCCTCCACGCCCAGGTGGCGCATCAGCGGCTGCGCGCAATGATGTCCCGCCCGGATCGCGACGCCCGTTTCATCCAATATGGTGCCGACATCGTGCGGATGCACCCCCTCAACCTCGAACGAGAGGATGCCCGCGCTGTCTTCCGGCCCGAACAGGCGCACGCTGTTAAGGTTTTCCAGCGCGCTGCGGGCTTTGCCGACCAGTGCGCATTCATGGGCGTGGATCGCGTCGAGGCCAATCGCCTGGACATAATCGATCGCCGCGGACAGGCCGACGACGCCCGTGATATGGGGCGTCCCGGCCTCAAACCGGGTCGGTGCGGGTGCATAGGTGGTCTTTTCAAAGGTCACCTTGTCGATCATCGACCCACCCCCCTGATAGGGCGGCATCGCGTCGAGCAATTCCTTGCGGCCCCAGAGCACGCCAAGACCCGTCGGGCCATAAAGTTTGTGCGCGGAAAAGACGTAGAAATCGCAGTCGAGCGCCTGCACATCGACGGCCAGGCGCGGCACCGCTTGGCAGCCGTCGATCAGGATTTTTGCGCCCACGCCATGCGCGATGTCGGCGGCGCGGCGCACGTCCAGCACGCTGCCCAGCACGTTCGACACATGGGCGAGCGCCACCATCTTGTGCGCAGGCGTGATCATCGCGGCCATGGCGTCGAGGTCGATTTTGCCATCCGCAGTCAACGGTACGACGTCGATCTGCGCCCCCATTTTTTCGGCGGCGATCTGCCACGGCACGATATTGCTATGATGTTCCAGCATGGACAGCAGGATGCGGTCGCCTGCCCTCAACTGCGTTCCCGCCCAGCTGTGCGCGACCAGATTGATCCCCTCGGTCGCGCCACGGACATAGACGATTTCGCTGTCCGAGCCTGCGCCGATAAAGCTGGCGACCTTTCGCCGCGCGGCTTCATAGGCCAGCGTCATGTTCGCCGATCGCTCATAAACGCCGCGATGGACGGTCGCATAATCCGGGCCATAGGCACGGGCGATGGCGTCGATCACTGCGTTGGGCTTTTGCGCCGTGGCGGCGCTGTCGAGATAGTGCCAGTCGCCGACGCCGGGGAAATCATGGCGAAGCGAAAGTCGGTCGAAGGTGCCGACGGTCATACGAGGGTCTCCAGCTTGGCGATCGCAGCCGCTTCGAAGCGGTCCTTGATCGCCTCATCGGCGACATCGTCGAACACGCCCGCGACAAAGGCTTTCAGCAACAGGGTCTTGGCCGTCGCCGGGTCCATGCCCCGCGACGCCATGTAGAACAGCGCCTGGCGGTCCAGTTCGCCGACCGTGGCGCCATGGGCGCATTTCACGTCGTCAGCATAGATTTCCAGTTCCGGCTTGGCGTTCGCCGTAGCGGTGCGGTCGAGCAGCATCGCCTTGACCGACTGAAAGGCGTCGGTGCGCTGCGCATTGCGCGCGACGTTGATCGAGCCAAGATAGCTGCCCGTGGCGCGCTGGCCAAGGATCGATCGGATCGTCTGGCCACTGGTCGCATCGGGTTGGGCATGCGTGACGGTAGTGATGATCTCCAGCACCTGTTCGCCGCCGCCGATGATCGCGCCGTTGAGTTCAAAATGGGACCCTTTGCCCAGCGTGACGGCGAAGGTCACGCGGCCAAATTTGCCGCCGATGTTGAGGACATGGAAATCGCAACGCGCGCGGTCCGCAATGCTGATGACATAGTCATGCACCGCCGCCGCACCTTCGCCTGCATCCTGCAACAGATGATGGTGCGCGGTTTCGCCAGCACCCACGTCGATGCGCGTGGGCGCGCGTGTCGGCCAGATGGTCGCCAGCGCTTCCAGGTCGCTATAGCGCCATTCCTCTGCCTTGCGCGTGGGAAGGGTGAGCGTGGTCACGCCGCCTCCACCTCTGCCCCGACGACATCGGCATAGCCTTCGCGTTCCAGTTCCAGCGCCAGTTCAGGGCCGCCGGACTTCACGATCCGGCCGCCAGCAAGCACATGGACATAGTCCGGCTTCACATAGTCGAGCAGGCGCTGATAGTGGGTGATGAGCAGCACTGCCTTGTCCGGCCGACGCATGATCGCGTTGATCCCCGCGCCCACGACCTTGAGCGCATCAATATCGAGCCCGGAGTCCGTTTCGTCCAAAATCGCGAGCTTAGGATCGAGAATGCCCATCTGCACCATTTCGGCGCGCTTCTTCTCACCGCCTGAAAAGCCGACATTTACCGGCCGCTTCAGCATTTCCATATCCAAGCCTAGCAGAGCTGCCTTTTCCTTGGCGAGCTTGATGAACTCTCCGCCGTTCAGTTCCTTTTCACCGCGCGCGCGCCGCTGGGAATTGAGGCTTTCGCGCAGGAACTGCAGGTTGGACACGCCGGGAATCTCGACCGGATATTGGAAGCCCAGGAAAAGGCCTGCGGCAGCGCGCTCATGCGGGTCCAAGCTGAACAAGTTCACACCGTCCAGAGAGGCGCTGCCGCCAGTGACTTCATAACCCGGACGGCCGCCCAGCGTGTAGGCAAGGGTCGATTTGCCCGCCCCGTTCGGCCCCATGATCGCGTGCACCTCACCCGCGTTGATCGAAAGTGAAAGCCCCTTCAGGATTGCCTTGCCGTCGATCTCGTTGGTCAGATTTTCAATCGTCAGCATCGTTCAACCCTTATGCGCGCGTTGCAGCGTCCGCGCGGTCCAGAAAGCCATGTCCCGCACGTCGCCCGGCGCGGGGAACAGCGTGTCGATGTGGCGCTTGATCGGCATGTAAGGCCACCAGTCGGCACCGGGTTCGGGCGCGCCCTTTTCCAGCAGGGCGACAACAAATTCGCTGACCGGACCCATGCGGGCGAGATTAGGGGCCTTCGCCTTGTGGAAAGCCTTGTCGGTGCGCAGCTTCTCGGTCATGGCCGCGTCCGCCTTTTGCAGGGCCGCGCGGCTTTCCGCCTCAAATGCGTCGAGATCGCCGAAATCGGCGCGCGCGCGCGGTTCCAGCTCGCCCTCTTCCAGTTCATAATCCTCGGTCAGGATGCGGATCGCGGCGGTCCATGACTGGCCGTTGCCAACATCCTCCGCGAAATCGGCGAGGGCATCCTGGATATCGTCTTCGTCGCTCAAATTACCGTCCTCATTGTCTGTCTTTCGTCACCCCGGACTCAATCCGGGGTCCCGCTGCCGTCCAAGATCAGCGGGATGCCGGATCAGGTCCGGCATGACGGTGTTAAGCAGGGCCTATCCAACCGACCCCTCAAGGCTGATGCCCAGCAGCTTTTGCGCTTCGACGGCGAATTCCATCGGCAATTGCTGCAGCACTTCGCGCGCGAAGCCATTGACGATCAGGCCTACCGCCGTTTCCTGATCAAGCCCGCGTTGCATCGCGTAGAACAGCTGGTCGTCACTGATCTTGCTGGTCGTCGCCTCATGCTCGATCTGCGCGCTGGGGTTGCGCACTTCGATATAGGGGACGGTGTGCGCGCCGCATTGGTCGCCCAGCAGCAGACTGTCGCACTGGGTGAAGTTGCGCACGCCCTCCGCGCCCGGCGCCACGCGCACCAGGCCGCGATAGGTGTTGTTTGACCGGCCCGCGCTGATTCCCTTGGATACGATGGTCGATCGCGACCCCTTGCCATTGTGAATCATCTTCGTGCCCGTGTCGGCCTGTTGCAGATTGTTGGTCAGCGCGACCGAGTAGAATTCGCCGACGCTATTCTCGCCATTCAGTACACAAGACGGATATTTCCAGGTGATCGCAGACCCGGTTTCGACCTGTGTCCAGCTGACCTTGCTGTTCCGCCCCTGACACAGCGCCCGCTTGGTCACGAAATTATAGATGCCGCCCTTGCCGTTCTCGTCGCCGGGATACCAGTTCTGGACGGTGCTGTACTTGATCTCCGCATCGTCCAGCGCGACCAGTTCCACGACGGCGGCGTGGAGCTGATTTTCGTCGCGCATCGGCGCGGTGCAGCCTTCGAGATAGGACACATAGCTGCCCTCATCCGCGACGATCAGGGTGCGTTCGAACTGCCCGGTATTTTCCGCGTTGATGCGGAAATAGGTGGAGAGCTCCATCGGGCAGCGCACGCCCTTGGGGATATAAACGAACGTCCCGTCCGAAAAGACCGCGCAATTGAGCGTGGCGAAATAATTGTCATGCATGGGCACGACCTTGCCCAGCCACTTCTTCACCAGGTCAGGATATTCGCGCACTGCTTCGCTGATGGAGCGGAAGATGACGCCCGCTTCTTCCAGTTCCTTGCGGAAGGTGGTGGCGACCGAGACGCTGTCGAACACCGCATCGACCGCGATCTTGCGGCTGCCCTTCACCCCGGCGAGCATCTCCTGCTCGGCAATGGGGATGCCCAGCTTTTGATAGGTGGCCAGGATTTCCGGGTCGACTTCGTCCAGCGAATTCAGCTCCGCCTTCTTCTTCGGCTCGGCGTAATAATAGGCGTCCTGATAGTCGATCGGGGGAATATTGAGCTTGGCCCAGTCGGGCGATTCCATCTTCTGCCACAGGGCAAAAGCCTTCAGCCGCCATTCCAGCAGCCATTCCGGTTCGTTCTTCTTGGCAGAGATGAAGCGGACCGTGTCCTCGTTCAGCCCCTTGGGCGCGAAATCCTGCTCGATGGCGGAGGACCAGCCATGCTCATAGGTGGAGGCGCGGTCTGCCGCGTCATGTGCTTCCTGATTACGGATCGTGGTCGTCTCTTCGGTCATGCCATTTCTCGTGTCAGGCCAATTCTCGGGTCAAACTGGCGATCGTCACCCCGGCCAGAGCCGAACGAATCGCATTGTTCGCCACATTCATATGCGCACGCACCCGGCAATCCTGTTCCAGCAGGCAATCATGCGCGCCATGATCTGCGCAGGCGGTCATAGCGATGGGACCCTCCACCGCCTCCACCACGTCAGCGAGGGTGATCGCCGCTGGCGGGCGCGACAGCCGCACACCGCCGCCCGTGCCCCGGCTGGATTCAAGCAGGCCAGCAGCCGACAGCCGACTTACCAGCTTTTGCGCCGTCGGAAGCGGAATCCCCGTTTCAGCGGCCAGCGTAGTCGCGTTCATGCGGGTCGCCCCGCAATGACGCGCGGCGGCCGACATCAGCACCACGGCATAATCTGCAAAACTCGAAAGCTTCATGCCGGTAACGAGCGCTCCACCTTGCGAACCATTCTCAAATCGGATCGAATCCATCCGATTGCGCATGTGGTCCCAGCCGTGCCGGGAATCAAGGGATTTTTCGAGTGGCGTTCAGCTCAGCCGGTTTAATGTCGCGACATCGCCGCCCAGCGAGCGGCGCAACAATGTCAGTTGCGCGACCGCGGTGGGTTCGGTCTGCAACTGGTGGGGAGTCAAGCCGATGAAATGCTTGATTTCCCGGATAAAGTGCGACTGGTCGTAGAAACGGCCATCCTCGCAAAGCTCCTGCCAGCTATGCCCGTCGAGCGCGATCCGCGCGCTGCAACGCAAGGCGCGGTATTTCCGGGCGAGCAGTTTGGGCGGACAGCCATAATGGCGATTGGTCAAGCGCGCGAGTTGCCTCGGCGACAACCCCGTCTTTTGCGCCAGCGCCTCGATTCGCGGCGACCCTTCCCCCATCAGCCAGCCATCGACTGCTTCCAGCAGCCTCCAGGTGGAATCGGGAAGCAGGCTCACCAGATCCGTGAGGACTGACCAGCATAGAGCGGCCATGGCTGGGGCATCGTCCATCTCGCGCAGTTGGCGAAGCAAATCTTCGAAAATGCGAATCTTCGCGCCGCTCATCGTGGAAAGCCGGTCCGCCTGCATGCTGGCGTCCCCGCCATGCAGGCTAAGCCAGCCTGCGGGTAGCAGGGAAATGCCAGCGACATGCGCCGGGCCGTCGAGACGGAAGTTGGTCGCGCCAAGCGTGGGACCCAACAGGCAGATTTCGGGAGTGACGGCGCTTGTTTCATCGTGAAAATGATATGTGCCGCCTCCGTTCAACATGAGGCGCAATTGCGGGACGTCGGCGCGGGTCACATCCGAATATGAATCAAGCGTTTCGCTGAAGAGATAGAAGGACCCGAAATAGGGCCGCAAATGTTCGGGTGGAGAAAAATATTGTAAACGGACAGGGCCGTCTGAAGCTTCCACAGTATAGGAGAGCGGCGGGCCGCCATCCTTTTCCGATACACTTCGCGCCCCCCCGGGCGCATCGCCATAAAGTCGGCTCATACTCACCCCTTGCATTCACTATGAGCCATAGCGCCGAACGTGCAAGAGGGGATGTCAGCGTCCGCTAACTTTTTCTGATGCTGGAAAAAAGAAGGCTCGGCAGCAATGCTGCCGAGCCAGTGAAAGGTCTCGTCTGCCATAATGGCTTAGAGCCTTCGGGTCGCATGGCTTTCATACGTCCGAATCGGATAATCATGATTGGATGGATCGGACATTCGCTGGATCGAATCGGGACGATAGACGCAGAATCTGGACGATGTTCGCCATTCTGAGGCGACTGTTGCACCAGCGCAACAGCGACTCGACGCGGCCAAGATGCGCTGGCATAGCGCGGCCATGTTTTACCACCTGATCCGCCCCCTTTTCTTCTCGATGGACGCTGAGCGCGCGCACAATCTGTCCATCGCGCTGCTACGAATGATGCCCACGCCCGCAATGGCGCAGGCGGACCCGATGTTGGCGCAAACCGTCGCGGGCCTCCGCTTCCCCAATCCGGTGGGCCTTGCCGCCGGCTATGACAAGGAAGGACTGGTCGCGCACAAGATGCACGGCTTTGGCTTCGGCTTTGCCGAACTTGGGACGCTGACCCCCTTGCCCCAACCGGGCAATCCGCAGCCCCGACTGTTCCGGCTGGCGCAGGACCGTGCCGTCATCAATCGGATGGGCTTCAACAATGGCGGCCAGGCAGCGGCAGCGGAACGAGTCGCTAAGCGCCGCAGGGATGGCGGGCCGATTGTCGGCATCAATATCGGCGCGAACAAGGATGCGGCGGACAGAATCGCCGATTATGTCACCGGTGTCGTCTGCATGGCCCCCCTGGCCGACTATCTGACGGTCAATATTTCATCCCCGAACACCCCAGGCCTGCGGGCCTTGCAGGACCGCGCAGCGCTGGACCAGTTGCTGGGCGCGGTCATGGCGGCGCGGGGGGCCGATCGCACGCCCATTTTCCTGAAGGTAGCGCCGGATCTGGAGCAGGCGGATGTGAAAGATATCGCCGCCGCCTGCCTGGACCATCGCGTCGATTCCCTGATCATATCCAACACGACCATATCGCGGCCAAAGCTGCAGTCCCGCGATGCGGGCGAATCAGGCGGGCTGTCGGGCGCGCCCCTGACGGACCTGTCTTTACAGCGGCTGCGCGACTTCCGTCGCATCCTGGGCAAGCGTGTGCCGCTGATCGGCGTGGGCGGGATCGCGACGGCGGAGCAGGCCTATGCCCGCCTGCGCGCCGGGGCCAGCCTGATCCAGATATACAGCGCCCTGGTCTATGAAGGCCCCACCTTGCCCCGGCGGATCAACAGCGGCCTTAAAGCCCTGCTGGCGCGGGACGGATTTGCCCATGTGAGCGACGCCGTGGGGGTCGACGCCTGATTCCGTCAGGACGATCAGTGGCTTGCCCCAAATGGTTGCAACGATAAGGTGCGGCCATGATGTTCCGCCTTGTCGGCCCGCTGGCCGCTGCCTTCGCCCTTATCATCCTTCCCGCCGGACCCGTTCAGGCGCGGGAACCTGTGTCTACCAACGCCACCGTGTCCGCCGCCGATCCACGCGCGGCGGCGGCTGGTCAGGACATATTGCGTCAGGGGGGGAGCGCGACGGACGCCGCCATTGCGATGATGTTGGCGCTCAACGTCGTCGAACCGCACAATAGCGGCATCGGCGGCGGCGGTTTCCTGATGCACCATGATGGTGAGACGGGGGTGCTGGAATCGATCGATGGGCGGGAGGCCGCACCCGCCGCCGCCCGGCCCGACCGATTTCTGGATTCCGATGGCAAGCCGATGACCTTCCGCAATGCCTGGCCCGGCGGCTATTCCGTTGGCGTGCCGGGCAATTTGCGGCTCGCCTGGATGGCGCACCGGAAATGGGGAAAGCTGCCCTGGGCGACGCTGTTCGACCCTGCGATCCGCCTGGCCAGCGAGGGGTTCGAGGTGCGGCAGCGGTTGGCGGCCGCGATGAAGGCGGTAGCGCCGGTCTGGGTGGATTTCCCGGAGATTCAGAAATATTTCTGGATCGACGGAGCGCCCGCACCGATCGGGACAACGCTCAAAAATCCGCCTCTGGCCGCCCTGTTCCGCCGCATTGCCGATGAAGGGCCGGACGCCTTCTATCGTGGAGAGACAGCCAAGGCGATCGCGGATACCGTCACGTCGGCACCCAGAAATCCGGTGCCCATGACGCAGGAGGACCTGGCGTCCTATCGTGCCAAGCCGCGCAAACCCGTGTGCGGACCGTATCGCGGCTATAGCATATGCGGCATGGGGCCGGCCTCCGCTGGCGCCATCACAGTGTTGCAGATTCTGGGCATGGTCGAACATTTCCCGCTGGCGCGCTGGGGCAAGGACGATGTGCGGTCCTGGCATGTCATCGGCGAAGCGATGCGCCTGGCCTATGCCGACCGCGACACATGGCTGGGCGACCCCGATTTCGTGAAGGTGCCCGTGGCGGGCCTGATCGACCCTGCTTATCTGAAGCGTCGATCCGCGCTGATTTCGATGGACCGCGCGCTGGGCAGCTACATGCCCGGAACGCCGCCGACCGCCGCCCCCCGCACCACGACCGTTCCCCAGCCTGAGAGCGGCACCAGTCATTTCGTGGCGGTGGACCGGGATGGCGACATCGCCAGCTGGACATCGACGATCGAGAGCTTTTTTGGCAGCCAGCTGATTGCCCAGGGCGTAATCCTGAACAATGAACTCACCGACTTCAGCTTTACGCCCGAAAAGGACGGCGCGCCGGTCGCCAATAGGGTGGAGCCGGGCAAGCGGCCGCTTTCATCCATGTCGCCAACCATTGTCTATGACCAGCAGGGCACGCCCGTTTTCACCATCGGCGCAGCAGGCGGGCGCACCATCATCATGCAGGTCGCCAAGGCGCTGATCGCCCATTTCGACTGGGGATTGTCGGCGCAGGAGTCAATCGCGCTGGGACTGGAGTTCTATAACGTCGACGGACTGGTGCTGGAAAAGGGAACGTCTCTCGAAGCGCTGAAGGTTCCGTTGGAAAAGCTGGGCCACAGGGTGACGATTGCACCGATGGGCCTGAAAGCCAACGCCGCGGAGCGTGGGGATGACGGGCGCTGGGTCGGCGCTGCCGATCCGCGCAGCCCCGGCGTATCCTTGCAGGAATAGCGGGACCTGGGGCGGAGCAAGTCTGCTCAATCGAGTTTCAGACCGGCAACGTCGAATGCGAAGGGAAAGGTTGCGTCCTTGGGACCGACCACCAGATTGACCTTCAGGGTTTCGCTACCCTGAATCGCCTCATAGGCTTTCGACGCGGGCAGCACTGCGATGCCGTCCTTATTCTCGGTCATCCGGCCTTTCCATTCATGCGTTTTGCCGTCGTCGGTCGTCGCCGTGACGCTGCAGTTGGAAAGATCGCAGGTGAAAGGCGCGCCGACCAGCTTGACGGTCACCTGCGCTCCCCCCTCCTTCATCGGCTGGACCAGCAACACCGAAAAGCTGTCCGGCGCCGTCATGGTGGAGACGCTGTTGGTACTGCCGATATAGGCGACCCTGGGCTTCGCGCCTTCGCCGCCTTCATATTTCCATTGCTGGCCGATCTGGTCGCGCTGGGTCGGTTCCTTCTCTGCTGGAGAACAGGCCGTCATCAACCCGATTGTCGCCAGCGCCATGATGCCGCGCATCAGCCTTCTCCTCGCTTCCGTTTCGTTACGGAAGGAGAACGCGCGACGGCTGACGAGTTTCCTCGGTTCAACTGTAGCGCGCAGCCGTCTGGCGGATCAGGGCGATCATGTTGGGAATGCCCTGGGTCCGATTGGAGCTGAGCTGATTTTTAAGGTCGAAGGGGGCAAGCGCGCCTTCAATATCGGTCGCGCCAATCGCGGCGGGCGGACGGTCCTGCACCGTCAGCAGCACCAGGGCGATTATCCCCTTGGTAATGGCAGCGTTGCTGTCCGCCAGAAAATGGAGACGCCCGTCATCCAGCACCGTGGGATAGACCCATACAGCCGCCGAACAGCCGCGCACCAGCGTCGTGTCCGTCTTGAGCGCGTCGGGCATCTGTTCCAGCGCCCTGCCAAGGTCGATTAGCAGCCGATAGCGATCGTCAGCATCCAGAAATTCATATTCTTCCTGGAGATCGGCAAGGGCGGGTAGATCGGTCATAACCGTCATATAGGGGGAAAAGCGGCGCGCGAAAGCCGCTTTTCCCGATCAGATGTCGACGCCAGCGGCAATCGCCTCCAACCAGCGAATAGGCTATTTCAGCGCGTCGGCACCGGCTCCGCACCCGAATAATCGTAGAAGCCCTTCCCGCTTTTCCGACCGAGCCAACCGGCTTCGACATATTTGACGAGCAACGGCGCGGGCCGATATTTGGGATCGCGCGTCGTCGTCTGCAGCACGTTGAGCGCTTCCAGGCAGGTGTCGAGGCCGATATAGTCGGCAAGGGTCAGCGGACCCATGGGATGATTGAGCCCAAGGCGGACGCCGGTGTCGATGTCCTGCATGTTGGCCACGCCTTCGCCCAGGGCGAACACAGCTTCATTGAGCATCGGCAGCAGGATGCGATTGACGACGAAGCCGGGCGCGTCGAACGCGTGCACGACCTTCTTGCCCAGGCGCTTCACATAGGTTTCGACCGCGGCGACCGCCTCCGCCGACGTGGCCAGTCCGCGGATGACCTCCACCAATGCCATGGCAGGCACCGGATTGAAGAAGTGAACGCCCAGGAAGCGTCCCTTGTCCGGCACAGCCTGCCCCAGGCGCGTGATGGGGATGGACGAGGTATTCGACGCCATGATCGCGCCGGGGGCCAGCACGCCGCCGACATTGGCGAAAATGGTGCGCTTGATATCCTCCCGCTCGGTCGCTGCTTCGATGACCAGTTGCGCTTGCGACAGCGGGGCAAGTTCGCCGCTGGCCCGGATGCGCGCCATGGCGGAGTCGGCTTCGGCCTGGGCCAGCTTGCCCTTTTCCACCGCCTTGCCAAGCTGGCGGGCGACGCCATCGCGGCCCGTTTCAGCGCGCGCCAGATCGACGTCGCACAATATGACGTCATAACCGGCCTGAGCCGAAACCTGCGCAATGCCTGCGCCCATCTGACCGGCGCCAATGATACCTATTACCCGGATTTCGGTCACAGCCTTACCTCTGCCCTGATTGATTTGGACGTTGCCCTAGCGACAAGGCGCAGACGCGGCCAGCGGTTTTGCGATCTGGCGTCGGCTCGTAGAGCCCAGCATAAGATGCTGTGCGACAAAAGGCCCCACCTGCCCGGCTAATTGGTTTCATGACGGTTATTTCCGTCTTTGCGCTGCGGCTGCATGATGGCTAAAAGCCGCGCATGTCCGCTTCTGTGCCAATGCCCGCGCCGGCGACCGGAAGGTTCATCGGCGCGACGCATCATTTTCCCCTGCGCGTCTATTTCGAGGATACGGATCTGTCGGGTCTGGTCTATCACGCCAATTACCTGCGCTATATGGAGCGGGCACGATCCGACATGCTGCGCGTCGCCGGGATCGACCAGCGAGCGACACATGAAGCAGGCGATGGCGTTTACGCTGTCACGGACATAAAGGTCCGCTATCGCCGTCCGGCGCGGCTGGACGATGACCTGATGGTGGAAAGCCGCGTGACTGGTTTTGGCGCTGCGACCTGCGCCATTCATCAGACAGTCAGGCGCGGCGAGGAAATACTGACGGATGGCGAAGTTTCGGTCGCCTTCCTTACGCAACAGGGCCGCCCGCAGCGGCAACCCAGGCCCTGGATCGACATTTTTAGCCGTTTGATGACAGGGGAAGACATCAATCCATGAGCCTTATGATGCCCGACATCGGCGCAGCAGCCGGGGCCGCCGCGCAAGCCGCCACTATTTCGCCGCTCGTCCTGTTCCTGCAGGCTGACATTGTCGTGAAGGTGGTGATGCTGGGGCTTTTGCTCGCCAGCATCTGGACCTGGGCGATGATCATCGGTTTTACCTTTACCCTGCGCCGCGCCAGCCGCCAGAGCAGCGCGTTCGAGGATGATTTCTGGAAAGCCGAGGATATCGACCGCTTCTTTGAAGCGCGGGGGAAGGCGGATTTCCCCGCTGCCAAGGTGATGGCCGCAGGCGTCACCGAATGGCGGCGCTCAACCGCGCAGAAGGTCATCGACCGGGAAGGCACGCGCGATCGCCTGTCGACCAGCATGTCGAGCACGATCGCGGCGGAAATCGATCGCCTGTCCGACCGGCTGAACATCCTTGCCACCATCGGTGCGGTCGCGCCCTTTGTCGGCCTGTTCGGCACGGTATGGGGCATCATGCGCGCGTTTACCGCTATCGCGGCTGAACAGAATAGCTCGCTTGCCGTCGTCGCGCCCGGCATTGCGGAAGCATTGTTCGCGACCGCCATCGGCCTGTTCGCGGCCATTCCGGCGGTCATCGCCTATAATCGCTTCAGTCACGGCATCAACCGGATGGAAGCCAAGCTGACCCGCTTTGCCGACAGCTTCTATTCGACGCTGAGCCGCGAGCTGGAGGCGCAGCGGTGATGTACGACTTCCTCCTTCCGTTCAGTCTGAGCCTGTCGAAGCCCATTCCTTATCTTCAGCGAAAGGAGAGGGCTTCGGCAGGCTCAGCCCGAACGAGGGGAGATTTGCATCTGATCGAGCGAGGGCACGCCTGATGGCCATGTCGGGACCTCCTTCCGGCCGCCGGGGGCGCGGTCGTGCGCCGATGGCGGACATCAATGTCACCCCGTTGGTCGACGTCATGCTGGTGCTGCTCATCATCTTCATGGTGACGGCCCCGTTGCTGGTGACCGGCGTGCCCGTGAACCTGCCCGAAACGCGCGCCAAGGGCCTGGACCAGGATCAGAAGCCCAGGGTGGTGTCCGTCGATCGCGATGGCGCGATCTTCATTGACGACGATCAGGTGAGCGACGCCGACCTGCCCGACCGGTTCGCTGAGATCGTGTCGGCCAATGCGGGACAACCTGATCCGCCGCAGATTTTCCTGCGCGCCGACACCGCGCTCGATTATGGCCGGGTGATGCGGGTGATGGGGGAACTGAACCGCGCGGGCCTGAACAAGGTCGCGCTCGTCAGCACGGGTGCCGATGGCGGCGACACCCCCGCCGCCCCTGTCAGCAGCGTTTCAGAATAGGGGCCATAGGGACCGAGGATGGAGCGCGCAGAGAAAATCGGCCTTGGCGTGGCGACGGCAGGACATGTCCTGCTGTTCGGGCTCCTGTCCGCCGGTTTCCTTGCCACGCCCAATCCGCTGAAGCTCAATTCGCCGCCGATGGACGTGAGCCTGGTCGACGAGGTCGCGCTGGAATCGATGGCACCCCGCCTGTCCACTCAACCGCCGCCGCCCAGTGTCGCGCCGGACGAAGGGCCGACCGAAGACGCCGCGCCTGCTGCGATGCCAGAGCCTGCTCCCGCGCCGGAGCCTGAACCCGCACCCGCGCCGCCGCCCAAAAAGCCCTCGCCACCGCGCAAGGACGTGCCCAAGGCTGCGCCCAAACCCAAAGCTGCGCCCGAAAAACCGGCTGTAAAAGCCAAGCCGACGCCGCCGAGGCCAAAGGCCGCAGCAGCGCCGGTCCCAGCGCAGCAAAAGGCGAAGGCCAAGCCCAAGGCGGACGCACCCGCGCGCGCGTCTGGCGAGGGGAAGGCGCAGAAACCGCGCGGATCGCTGCTGGGCAAGGATTTTCTGAAGGGCATCGACACCGAAGCCGACGCACCGCGCAAGCCTGCGCCAGCCCCGGCCGCAACGCTGGGTCCAGCGCAAAAGGCCGCGCTGGATGCGGAAATCCGCCGTCAGCTTAAACCCCACTGGCGTCCGCCTTCTGGCGCGGATGCGGATCAGCTCATCACTCTGCTGGAAGTGCGGCTGGACAAAAATGGCCGTGTCGTCGGCTCACCGGAGGTGATCGAGCAGCGCGGCGTGACGGCCAGCAACCGCCCGCAGGCACAAATCCATGCGGAACGCGCAATCCAGGCAGTGAAGCTGGCTTCGCCCTTTCGCAACTTGCCGTCCGAATTTTACGAACAATGGAAATGGCTGCGGCCACTTCGTTTTGATGCGAGGCTGAACCGATGAAGACGACCCTGTTGCACCGCCTGAGCGCGGCCGCCGCCGCCCTGATCGCCCTGGCCATCGCACCCGCTGCCCTGGCCCAGTTGTCCGTCGATGTTACGGGGGAGATTGACAGCAATCTCAAGATCGTTGTCCCGGCGCTTCCCGCGCAGGCCGAAGTTTCCACGCCCGCAGGATCATCGACCGAACTGGGGCGCAAGATCGCCGAGGTTATCGCGACCGACCTCAAGGGGTCCGGCCTGTTCGACCCTTCCGGGCCAAGCGGCATCCCTACCATCGCTTTCCCGGAAGTCACCAACCCGGCTTACGATAAATGGGGCGCCTATCAGGCGCTGGCGCAGGGGTTCGTGCGCACCGCCGGCGGCGAAGCGGATATCACCGTCGGCTGTTATCTCTATGACGTGGCGTTGAAGCAGGAACTGACCCGTCAGGGCTATGTCGTCGCCCCGCGCGACTGGCGGCGGGCCGCGCATAAATGCGCCGACGCCATCTACGCCCGGCTATCGGGGGAAAGCCCCTTTTTCGACAGCCGCATCGCCTATATCGCGGAGAGCGGGCCGAAGGGGAACCGCACCAAGCGACTTGCGATCATGGATTCGGATGGTGCGAACCACCGCTTCATCACCAATGGCCAGTCGCTCGCGCTCACGCCCCGTTTTTCCCCCGACTATAAGTCGATCGTCTATGTCAGCTATCTGAACAACAAGGTGCGCATCTATGTCTATGACATCGGCACCGGCAGGCAGAGGTTGGTGACAGAAAGCAACAATCCGACCTTTGCGCCGCGCTGGTCCCCGGATGGCCGCAACATCCTGTTTTCCATGGCCGTCGCAGGGAACACCGACATTTATCGCGTATCTGCCGGTGGAGGGACGCCGGTGCGGCTCACCACCGCGCCCGGCATCGATGTTGGCGGCAGCTATTCCCCTGACGGGACGAAGATCGTGTTCGAAAGCGACCGGTCGGGCAGCCAGCAAATCTACGTTATGAGCGCTGACGGATCGGGCCAGCGCCGGATAAGCCATGGCGGTGGCCGCTATGCGACGCCGGAATGGAGCCCGCGCGGCGACCTGATTGCCTTCACCAAGATCGCGGGCGATTTCAAGATCGCGGTCATGACGCCGACCGGTGACAATGAGCGTATCTTGACCAATGGCTGGCAGGACGAACAGCCAAGCTGGTCGCCCAATGGGCGCGTGCTGCAATTTTTCCGCACGAGCGCCGGTCGCCAGGGCAGCAGTCAAGTCTGGCAGGTCGATCTGACCGGCGTCAACGAACGCCGCATCCCCACGCCGCTGAGCGGTTCGGACCCCGCCTGGGGTCCATTGCTTCCCTGATATGGAACCAGATCGTCCCGACAGCGTAACGACATGATCAACGCTGCGGATTTCAACTCGCTTCACAGGAGATCCCGATGAAACTGTCCCGCCCGCTTCTGATTGCCGTTTCGGTCCTTGCCCTCGCCGCTTGCGGCAAGAAGGCGCCCAAGGACCTGCCACCCCCGCCCGCCGGTGACACGAGCGCGCAGACCGGCATCGGCACGACGCCCACCGGCCCGGTCAAGGGCAGCCAGGAAGATTTCGTCGCGTCAGTCTCTTCCGACCGCATCTTCTTCGATACCGATCAATATGATGTCGATGCGCAGGACCAACAGACGTTGCAGAGCCAGTCCGCATGGCTGCAGCAGAACCCCAACGTCCGTGTCACCATCGAAGGTCACGCCGACGAACGCGGTACGCGCGATTATAACATCGCGTTGGGAGAGCGCCGCGCCAATGCCGCGAAAAACTATCTGGCATCGCTGGGCATCGACCCAAGCCGGATCAACACGGTGAGCTATGGCAAAGAACGCCCCGCTGCCCTGGGTTCCGACGAATCTGCATGGGCGCAGAACCGCCGCGCGGTGACCGTCACCGTCCAATATTGAAGCCGTCGGGTCGCACCAGGCTTTAGAGCATCGCGCGGAAAAGTGGGAACCGGTTTTCCGCAAAAAGCGATGCGGCAACAAAGATATAGCAAGCAGCGCGATTCACATATCCCGCTGCTTGCTCCAGGAAGCCCGCCGGTCATGCCGACCGGCGGGCTTTTCTATTCCGGCTCGCCGCGCGATGAACCTGCTACGGCAGCTTGCGGCGCTCCGCGATGCGGCGTTCGATCAATTCCATGACATTCACGGTAATTTCGACGGCTGTGTCGGGCAGACCGTCGAACAAATCGCGCGTCAGGTCATTCAGCCGCGCCTCGATCCGCGCGGCCAGGTCGCTGCCCTCAGGAGTGAATTGCACGCGGTTCGATCGCTTATCCGTGGGATGTGGCAGGCGTTGGATCAGACCCGATGCGGCAAGCTGGTCCAGCGTTCGAACCAGCGATGGCTGCGTGATGCCCAGCTGTTCGGCAAGGTCCGATTGCCGCACATCGGGACCCAGGCGGGCAAGGTGCACAAGGCACCAGCCCGCGCTGGCCGACACCCGGAATTGCGCCAATGCTTCGTCCGTCAGGTGCCGCCAGCTGCGCGCCACCTGCGGCATTTTCTGAACCAGCGAATTTGTCAGGTCAGAACGGGACATTATCGCAAGGGAGAGGCGATATTATTCGCCGCGCCGCCGCACCCCTTCACGCGCGCCGCGTACCGGAAAAGCCAGCCGCACCGAAAGCGCCCAGCTGCATGGTGCCGTTGATCGCATCGCCGTCCACGACCGCCTCGCAATCCATGGTCATCGGCATGGGCATCGTCATGTTCATCTTCCACGTCAGCTTGTCGCCGTCGACCTGGCCCTCGGTCACGTCCAGCGACCCCATCATGCCGGCAAAGGTGCCGTTAAAGCTGCCCCCATTGCTGATGACGGTGAAAACGCCCTTCTGATCACCCAAGGGCGTTTTCGCAACGCAGTCATAGGCGCCATCGACATTCGGCATCATGCAATCTCCTCTGCTGCCATCAATCGGCAAGTGTACCCATTTCAACGGGCAGGCCCACCGCGTCAAGTTGCGGGCGCACCAGCTTTGCGTCGCCAACCACGACCCAGATAAGCCGGTCAGGATTGATCGCTTCCCGCGCCGCCGCGTCAAGGTCCGCCGGGGTCATGGCCCGGTAGATATCAGGCAGCTTTTCATAGAAGTCGTCAGGCCGCCCCAGCAGGCGGTTGCGCATGATCGCCCCCAGCAGGTCGGACGATGTTTCGAAACTGCCGGGCAGCGACAGTATCTGGCTGTTGATCGTCTGGTTGCGCTCAGCCAGCGTCGTGCCCTTCGCCGTCAGGAAATCCGTCACATCCTGGCGTGCCGCGATGATCGATTCACCAGTCTTGTCAGTCTGCACCGGCGCATAGATCAGCAACGGAATGGTTTCCTTCACGCCGGGCAGAGCGCTGCCCGCATAATAGGCCCAGCCTTTCGTTTCCCGCAGGTTCATGATCAGCCGCGATGTCGAACTGCCGCCCAGCACTTCATTCGCGGTGATCAGCGTCACTGGATTATCGATGCCGCGCTTGTTGGTCAGCAGGCCCGCCAGGATCATCGACTGCGGACTTTGCGGCTTGTCCACCAGGATGATGCGCGCCGGACGCATCATGCGGTCCATGCGGAACAGCTTGCTACCCTTGGCGACTGCTGGAGCCTTCCAGTCGCCGAAGCGCTTTTCGAGCAGGGGCATGACGTCCGCCAGGTTCGTGTCGCCCGTTACGAAGATGGTCGCATTGTCGGGCCGCATCCATGTGTCGTGGAACGCGACGAGGTCGGCCCGCGTCGCTGCCTTCACGCCGCTTTCGGTGCCGGACCCGGTGAAAGGAATGCCGTAGGGATGCGCCTGTCCATAGAGCAGGGGCGGTAGCAGCCGCTGGGCGATTGGCATCGGTTCGGTCTTTTCCGCCGCGATGCGGGTCAGCATTTGGCCCCGGAGCCGCTCCACCTCTGACGGTGCAAAGGCGGGGTTACGGATGACGTCGGCAAGTAGGCCCAGCGACGCGTCCAAATTGGGCTTGAGCGCGTATAGCCCGACAGTGGTGCTATCCATGCCATTGCCCGCGCTGATCGAGGCACCCAGCCTTTCCTGCTCTTCGGCGATCTGGATGGAGGTGCGGGTCGCCGTCCCTTCGTCCAGCAATGCGGTCGTCAGCGCCGCAACGCCCAGCTTCGCCTTGTCATCCGCCGCATTACCGGCGTCGAACGATACCGATACGCGTACGACCGGCACGGTGGCGCGCCGAGCGAAAAGCACCGGAATGCCATTTTTCAGCTTTGCATGTTCGACAGCCGGAAAATCCAGGTCCTTGACCGGCTGAATCTCCGGCTCCGCGACTTTGGTTGGCGTTGGCGGCGCTGCGGCAGCAGGCGGTGGCTTATTGGGGTCACGGAAATAGGCGGGGTGGTGGGTCGCATTGCCTGCCAGCGCATTATCCTCTGGTGACCGCTGCCCCGGTGCCACGGTCAGGCGGAATACTGGTCGCCCCAGCCATTTGCGCGCCGCGCCGCCCACCGACTGCGGCGTCGCGGCGGCGTAGGCGGCCAGGTCCTTCTTATATTTGGCCGGGTCATCGGAATAGACCGCGCCTTCGGCTAGAGTCACCGCCTTGCCACTGAAGCCGCCCACTTTTTCCAATCCGCCGATCGTGCCGGAGAGCTGGCGTGTCGCCGCGCGCCGGACTTCATCAGCGCTGGGGCCATTTTTCAGATAATCGGCGAGCAGCTGGTCCAGCCGTTTGCCGACGGCTATCGGGTCCTGGCCCGGCTTCACATCGACGGTTATCTCGGCAATCGACAGTTTTTCGAAGGACTGGATGCTGGCCTTCACGCCCACCGCTACCTTTTCGCCGCGCACCAATATATTGTCGAGCCGCGACGAACTGAGCCCGCCGAACACCGACATGGCAAGGTCGAGCTGCGGCAGGTCGTCCGAATTGACGCCGGGCACGATCCAGTTGCGGTAGAGCCGGGTCGCCGCGACATTGTCGTGCATCAGCTTTTCAACATCCTGGTCCAGCGTCGGGACCGTCGCGTCGACATCCACGGGTGCCGGACCCGCCGGAATTTTACCGAACCATTTTTCGACCTTTGCCCTGGCGGTGGGCACATCGATATCGCCCGCCAGCACCAGCACGGCATTGTTCGGCCCGTAATGCGTTCTGAACCAGTTCTGCACATCGGCAAGGCTGGCGGCGTTCAGGTCCGCCATCGATCCGATCGTGGAGTGACGATAGGGATGCCCTTCCGGCAGCATGGCGGCCAGCTGCGCATATTCCACTAGGCCATAGGGCTCATTTTCGCCCATGCGCTTTTCATTCTGGACCACGCCGCGCTGCGTATCGAGCTTCGCCTGCGTGACTGCGCCCAGCAAGTGGCCCATGCGGTCCGATTCCAGGAACAGCGCCCGGTCGAGCGCGCCCGTCGGCACCGTTTCGAAATAGTTGGTGCGGTCGAACCAGGTCGTGCCGTTCCAGTCCGTCGCGCCGATATCCTCCAGCCGTCCGAAAAACGGCCCGTCCGCATTTTCCGACCCGTAGAACATGAGATGTTCGAACAGATGCGCAAAGCCGGTCTTGCCCTTGGGTTCGAAACGCGACCCCACATGATACCAGACCGACACCGCCACCACCGGGGCCTTGCGGTCGGTATGGACGATGACGCGCAGCCCGTTCTTCAATGTGAATTGTTCGTACGGGATGTCCACTGCCGCCACCAACTGGGAGAGCGGCGCGGGCGTTGCCGGAGCCGACAGGGCTGGCACGGCGGGGATCGCCAACGCGAATGAGGAGAGGCCGAGCGACAGAGCCAGACGGCCCGACAGGAAGGAAGATGTCATGAGCGCCTTCATCAAAGATCCGGGGGATCATGCCGCCAGAAGCAGCTGCGAACGGTGGCAGCATAGCAAGGCGCTTTAGCGGCGCAATACGCTTTAGGCCCCTCCCCCTGTTCCTCGCGACCAGCTTATCCATTTCAATCAAGGGGAATTTCTTTGCCCGCGCCTTCGGCCACCGGCTTTCCTTCCAATAAGTCAGTCTGCTGCTAGAATGGGGCTAAGGATATTTGCGTAACGCCTCTTGTGTTGCTTTTATGCAACATTACATCGTGGCAAGTTTCACGAAGGGCTTCTCTATGAACCTCGAAAAATTCACTGACCGCGCCAAGGGATTTCTCCAGTCGGCGCAAACCGTCGCGATCCGCATGAGTCATCAGCGGATCAGCCCGGAGCATCTGCTGAAGGCGTTGCTGGAGGATCAGCAGGGCATGGCGTCCGGCCTTATCAAGGCCGCTGGCGGCGACCCCGCCGTGGCCCTGCGAGAAACGGATGCCGCGCTGGCAAAGGTGCCCGTGGTTTCGGGCGGCGGCGCTCAACAGACGCCAGGCCTGGACAATGACGCCGTGCGGGTGCTGGACAGTGCCGAACAGGTGGCAGCCAAGGCGGGCGACAGTTTCGTCACCGTCGAACGGATGTTGCTTGCGCTGACCCTTGCCACCACCAGCGCGGCAGGCAAGGCGCTGAACGCGGCGGGCGTCACCGCCGAAGGGTTGAACGCCGCGATCAACAATCTGCGCGGCGGGCGCACGGCCGATACGGCAGGGGCGGAAGATCGCTATGATGCGCTCAAGAAATTCGCTCGCGACCTGACCGAGGCCGCGCGCGAGGGCAAGCTGGACCCCGTCATCGGTCGCGACGAAGAAATCCGCCGCACGATCCAGATTCTCGCCCGCCGGACCAAGAACAATCCTGTGCTGATCGGCGACCCCGGCGTCGGCAAGACCGCCATTGCCGAGGGCCTTGCGCTGCGCATCGCCAACGGCGACGTGCCCGATACGCTGAAGGACCGGACATTGATGGCGCTGGACATGGGCAGCCTGATCGCGGGCGCAAAATATCGCGGCGAGTTCGAGGAGCGGTTGAAGGGCGTGCTGGACGAGGTGAAGGGCGCGGAAGGCCAGATCGTCCTGTTCATCGACGAAATGCACACGCTGGTCGGCGCGGGCAAATCCGAAGGCGCGATGGATGCGGGCAACCTGTTGAAACCAGCGCTGGCGCGGGGCGAGCTGCATTGCATCGGCGCGACGACGCTCGACGAATATCGTAAGCATGTCGAAAAGGACCCGGCGCTGCAGCGGCGATTCCAGCCGGTGTTCGTGGGCGAGCCGACGGTGGAGGACACCATCTCCATCCTGCGCGGCCTGAAGGAAAAATATGAGCTGCATCATGGTGTGCGGATCACCGACGGCGCGATCGTGTCGGCGGCGACGCTGTCCAACCGCTACATCACCGACCGCTTCCTGCCCGACAAGGCCATCGACCTGATGGACGAGGCAGCCAGCCGCCTGCGCATGGAGGTGGAGAGCAAGCCCGAGGAAATCGAGTCGCTTGACCGGCGGATCATCCAGTTGAAGATCGAGCGAGAGGCGCTGAAGAAGGAAAGCGACAAGGCGTCGGCGGATCGCCTGGCGTCGCTGGAAGAGGATTTGGCGAACCTTGAACAGCAGTCGGCGGAACTGACCCAGCGCTGGCAGTCGGAAAAGGACAAGATCGCAGGCGAAAGCAAGTTGAAGGAACAGCTGGACGCCGCGCGAATGGAGCTGGAGCAGGCGCAGCGGGCTGGCGACCTGGCGAAAGCGGGCGAGCTGGCTTACGGGCGCATCCCCGACCTGGAGCGCAAGATCGCAGACGCGGAAGGCGCTACCGAAGGCGCGATGCTGCGCGAGGAAGTGACGAGCGAAGACATCGCATCGATCGTCAGCCGGTGGACCGGCATCCCGGTCGACAAGATGTTGGAAGGCGAACGCGAAAAGCTGCTGGCCATGGAAGAGGAACTGGGCAAGCGCGTCATTGGCCAGGCCGATGCGGTGAAGGCCGTGTCGACCGCCGTGCGCCGTTCACGCGCGGGATTACAGGACCCGAACAGGCCGCTGGGCAGCTTCCTTTTCCTGGGGCCGACCGGCGTCGGCAAAACCGAGCTGACCAAGGCGCTAGCCGGTTTCCTGTTCGACGACGACAGCGCGATGGTGCGGATCGACATGAGCGAGTTCATGGAGAAGCATTCGGTCGCGCGGCTGATCGGCGCGCCGCCGGGCTATGTCGGCTATGAGGAAGGCGGCGTGCTGACCGAAGCGGTGCGACGGCGGCCATACCAGGTCATCCTGTTCGACGAGGTCGAGAAGGCGCATGGCGACGTATTCAACATATTGCTGCAGGTTCTGGACGATGGCCGCCTGACCGATGGGCAGGGGCGCACGGTTGATTTCACCAACACGATCATCGTGCTGACGTCCAACCTGGGCAGCCAGTTCATCGCCAGCCTTGCCGATGACGAGCCGGTGGAGAAGGTCGAGGATCAGGTTATGGACATCGTCCGCGCCCATTTCCGGCCGGAATTCCTCAACCGGCTGGATGAGGTGATCCTGTTCCACCGGCTGGGCGCGGCCCATATGGCGCCGATCGTGGATATTCAGGTCGCGCGGATCGGCAAGCTGCTGAAGGACCGCAAGGTGACGCTGGAGCTGACGGATGGCGCGCGGGCCTGGCTGGGACGGGTCGGCTATGATCCGGTCTATGGTGCACGGCCATTGAAGCGGGCAGTGCAACGCTACCTGCAAGATCCGCTCGCCGACCTGATCCTGCGCGGCGAAGTGCCCGATGGATCGACGGTGAAGGTGGATGAAGGTGACGGCGCCTTAAAGCTGAGCATCGCATGAAAAAGGGGCGGCAGTCGTGCTGCCGCCCCTCCCTAGCTCGACCCTCAGGCCATCAGAATGTGACCGATGCGCCGATGAAGAATGACCTGCCGAGCGGGTCATAGGTGGCCGGGAATGTATTTCCGCTGTTTTCGGCGGTGCCGCCATAATCATTGCCAACGATCGGCGGCTGCTTGTCGAACAGGTTGTTGATGCCGCCGCGCAGCTGGAAGCGTTCAGCGACGCGAACGGTGCCGCTGAGGTCGAAATAGCTGCGGGCGCCGATCACCGGAACGACGTAGTCGGCCGGGTCGGCTCCATTGAGGACAATGTCATCCTTGGTCAGCTTGCCGATATAGCGCCAGCGCAGCAGCAGGCTGATCGGACCGTAATCAAGCTGCGTATTCTGAACGAACTGCCATTTGGGCTGGGGGCGCAAGCAGGTCTTACCCACCAGGCCGACACAGTCATAGGAGGGGAAGATAGCGGCTGGCTGATCCACCGACTTGATCGCGCGGGTCGCGTTGATGCCGAATTGCAGACGAGCATCTTCGCCGATCTTGAAATGATAGGCGGCGGCGAAGTCGATACCCGTGCGCTTCAGCGATGCCGCATTGAGCGTGCTGGCGTCCACGCCGGTTTCCGTGCCTCCGCTAAGCGACCCGTTGATGGGGTTGCGGCTGATCAGCTGACAGAAGAATCCATTGGGATCCTGTTCCTGTTCATAGCAGGCATCGACGATGACCTGTTCGGAAAACTGGGTGATGGCATTCTTCACCTTGATGTCGAAATAATCGACCGAGGCAGTGAAGCCGGGCAGCTGACGCGGCTCAAGGACCAGACCGATACTGAACGTATCGGACTTTTCCGGCGTCAGGGTGGGGTTGCCGCCAATATAATTGTTGATCTGTCCGGCGATCGGGCCGTTGACCGTGCCAATGCGCCCAGCAGGGACGCCGGTGTCGAGGCATAGCTGCGTCAGGGCCGCGTTGCCCACGGGGTTGGCGCCCGCGCAGGGATCGCTTTCAAGGTCCCCGGTGCTGGACGTGCGCGGTTCACCCAGTTCCTGCAGATTGGGCGCCCTCACCGCCCGCTGATAAAGACCGCGCACGCGCAGGCCTTGGATCGGTTCCCACTCACCGCCAGCCTTGAACGTCCAGTTGGTGAAGCTGTTTGCAAATGTGCCCCCGGTGACGAGGTTGGTGACATCGCTGTTATACCGGGAATAACGCAGGCCACCTTCGAATGTCAGGGCCTGCGCGAAGGGCATGTCCTCAAGCAGGGGGACACGGATTTCCGCGAACAGTTCCTTCACCGTATATTTGGCGTCGATGGGCGACTGCGACCCGAAGCCAGGCGAATTGCCCGCGACCAGATTTGCGTCCGGGCGGGATACCGTCTTTTCCCGGCGATATTCCGCGCCGACCGCAAAACCAGCGGCGGACGTCGCGGTGGGGAGCGTGAACAGATCGCCCGCGAGCGAGCCGCCAGCCACGAACTGCGTCGTCTTGTCATTCGCTTCGAGGTCGAGGCGGATGAACTGCCCCGCTTCTGGCGTCAGATTGCCCGCACCGAAGAGGTTGACGGGCACACAGCCATTGCTGGGGTCGATGCAGGTGGGCACGCCGTTCACATTGCGGACCAGCAGCCCCTGCTGCGTCTTGGCGAAATCAATATCGTTCAGATACTGCTGCCTGCGCTTCACCTGGCCATATTGCGCGAAGACTTCATAATTGAGGGAATCGGTAATATCTCCGCGCAGGCCACCGACAAATTGCAGAGCCTTATTGCGATAGATGGAATCGCGCGTGCCCAGTTCGGTGGTGCGACGACCGAACGCGATGTCTACATTGCCGTCATTATCGGTATCCAGTGGCGACAGAACGCTGCGGGCCTGATCAGACAGGAAGGGATTGTCGAGGTTCACGGTGAAGGGGAAGAAGAAGGTGCCCGACGGCGCGAGGACCGTCTGCACCTTGGTATCGATATAGGAAACCCGACCAAAGAAACGGGCAAAGTCGGAAAATTCATATTTGAGCAGGGCGTGCGCCTGATATCGTTCCTGCGGCACCTGGAAGAGATTGTAGGGATTGAAATTGAACGATCCGACAAGCGGCCCCAAATCCCCATTCGGCCTGAACTGGGCGTAGCAGTTGCCATCGTCGATATCGGCCTGCGAACAAATGGTGGGGAAGCTGTCGGAGATATTGCCCGGCGTGTCGGTCAGACTGCCTGAGGGTTGAAGATCCGCCTGCCCCAACGCGAATTCGGAGAATCTGCGCCGCCCCTGGCTGAGAGCGGCCTGCTTGGTATATCCTCCGTTCACGACGATATGGCCGCGCCCTTCGTTGAAACTGGTGCCGTAGGTCAGGCTGGCGTCGAACGTCCGCGCGTCACCACGGCTGGTGATGCCATATTGCGCGTCCGCCCTGAAACCCTTGAACTCGTCATCGAGGATGAAATTGACGACACCCGCCACCGCGTCGGACCCATAAACAGCCGAAGCGCCGCCGGTCACGACGTCCACGCGCTTGATCAAAGCTGCGGGGATCATGTTGACGTCGACAACGCCATCATTGTTGAATGGCACAAATCGCTTGCCATCGATCAGGACCAGCGTCCGCTGCTCAGTCAGGTTGCGCAGATCGATCGTCGCCGCGCCTTCATTGCCATTGTTCGTTTGGCCGCCGATGCCTGGAACCGCCTGGGGGATGTCACGCAGCACATCTTCGACCGATGTGGCGCCGGACAATTTGATCGTATCGGCCGAAATCACCGAAATGGGGGAGTTCGATGTCAGGTCGGGCCGGGCAATACGAGATCCGGTCACGATGATGGTTGCAGGCTCTTCCTCTACGGCGCCAGCTTGCGCAATGTCCTGCGCAACTGCTTCGAAGGACGTAAGCAGTCCCAGGGTCGCCACCGCGATGGCGGTGGCAGCGGCGCCGTTGGACAGCAGCGCTGACTTGATAAAATGTTTCACGATCCAGTCCCTTGCTCTGGAAGCACGCAGGGGAGTCCTGCGGCATTTTTATTGGCGCTGGAAAAGGATGGAAAGCCCGACAGCAACCCTTCCCCATGCGCGCTGCAGGGCAGTCTGCGCAGTCGTTTTAAGAGTGTAAAGCAACGTCAGGCGAGCCTGCACACTTTGCTATTATACTGTCGTAAATTTACCACAAGTGGCGCGCAGGCCTGTTGTGCAGCAGTTCAATAACATTGTTATATCGCTGACAAGGTCGAGGAAATTTTGAGCTCGGCAGGCTACCCGCAGATGCGATAAAATTGCTTTGCGGGTGAACTAAGCTGTCACTGAGAAGGCATTGCGCCCACGAGGCGCAGCGGATCGATCCGAGCTTCGTGCCAGCGCAGACCCCAGTGAAGATGCGGTCCCGTGGCCCGGCCAGTCGCGCCGACCGCTCCGATCCGTTGCCCCTGCCGCACCGCATCGCCCAATTTCACGTCGATTCTGGAAAGATGCAGGAAAGCGCTGCTGAGGCCGTGGCCATGGTCTATCATCAGCAAACGCCCTTCCAGAGTGAAGGGGTGATCGGCGGCCAGTATGACCACGCCATCGGCAGGCGCAACGACCGGTTCTCCGGTCGCGCCAACTATATCGATTCCGCCGTGATAAGAGCCCGGCACCCCCTGATATATGCGCTGTGACCCGAACAGGCCGCTTATACGTCCGACACGCGGCCACTTAAATGGCTGACGCCACCCCTGCGCGCCCGTGACCTTCTTTCGGGCCGCAGCGATCTGTTCAAGTTCGGATCGGCGCAAGGCAAGGAAGGCTTCACTGCTCCGGCCTGCACGCAAGGGCGCGTTCACCCGCTCGATCCGCCAGCTTCCTGGCGACACCGCGATCAAACGGTCTGTCGTCCGTCCGTCAGCAAAGCGCGCCGCAAGACGTGCCTGAGGCAAGGCGTCACGGTCAAACCCGATGAGAAAGCGGCCATCTGTATCTATCGGCACTGGCTGACCATCCAGCCGCAGGTCCACAGTGCCAGCTGGCGCTGTTCCCTGAAGAACGCCGCCTTGCAAGGCTGGCCCCGACAGGATGATGTCCGCCACGCTCGCCGTCGGTGAGGCCGATGATGGCGCGACAATCGCCGAAACCGCCAGCGCCGCGACCAATATCCGCAGCAGCATAGCAAATCGATTGTAGGTCCCGGCAATTCCCAACCGTCTATTCACCCCGCGCTTTCAATTCGGCCTGGGCAGAGATTTCAGCGCTTGCATAAGGTTCCTGCCGAGCGATGCTCCAATAACGCAGGTCATCGAGCGCGATTTTCTGGCCTGTCACCGCGCAGACGACATGGTCGCCCGCCTGCAGCACGCGGAAGCTGTAGGCCATGTAATGCAGCCGGGCCGGGCGATCGCGGTCGGTCATCAGCATGGGTTCAATCGGCCTCTTTCCAAATCATGCGGCATCAAGAAAACAGGTCCTGCTGTCGCCGTTCTTCGCCCTCACGCGGCTTGCGCGACGGACGGGTTGCAGGGGATATAGCCGGAGGCTGCGGCTTCTCAAGGGGGCTGGACGGCGGACCTCCTTCGATAGCCGCGCCTATCGCGCCATCGGAGAAATGCAGTGTTACCGTCCCGGCGGCCTGCGCCCCCGCTACCGATTTGACCAATTGCCCGCCCGCCATGACCCGCGCGAAACCCCGGCGAAGCGGCAGGTCGGGATTGACGGATATAAATAGCCGCGACAGCCGGTCGAATGCCGTCGCCTGATCATGGACGATGCGAGTGAGATAATCAGGGCGCAAGCGAAGGCGGTCGACGCGCTCCCTGGCCCGACTGAGCTGCTGGTGCAGCAGCGCCGGGCGAAGGGCGCCACCCGCCTGGTTCAGGGCCGCACGGGCGTCGGCGAGGCGGTGGCGCAGGCCATTGCCCAGATTGTCCGACAGCTGGTCCAACCTTTGCCGTTGCGGGGCGAGCAGCGTGTCCAGCGTCGGCATCAACCGAATCTGCATGTCCAGCCGCTCTCGCGCCTGTCCGGCGCAGCGGCGCACGGCGCGTTCCATGCGAAGCCCTTGCTCTTTCAACATGGCCATAAGGTCGGCGCGCACCGGGACCGCCATTTCAGCTGCCGCCGTCGGCGTCGGCGCGCGCATGTCGGCGGCATGATCGCACAGCGTAGTATCTGTTTCATGGCCCACCGCAGAGATGATGGGGATCGAGCATTCAGCCACGGCGCGGACGACGATTTCTTCGTTGAAGCTCCAAAGATCCTCTATCGATCCACCGCCGCGCGCCACGATCACCAGGTCAGGACGTGGCACCGCCCCCCCTGGTTCCATCGCACTAAAGCCGCGCACCGCCCGCGCGACCTGTTCGGCGGCGCCCTGCCCCTGCACCAGCACAGGCCACACAAGCACATGGGTGGGGCAACGGTCCTCCAGCCGGTGGAGGATGTCGCGGATGACCGCGCCGGTAGGTGACGTCACCACGCCGATGGTCCGGGGCATGAAGGGCAATTGCCGCTTTCGGCTGCCGTCGAACAATCCTTCGGCGCTGAGTTTGGCCTTCAGCTTTTCCAGCAACGCCATGAGCGCGCCTTCACCCGCCAGTTCCATCCGGTCGATGACGATCTGATATTTGGACCGGCCCGGATAGGTGGTGAGCTTGCCGGTGGCGATCACTTCAACGCCGTCCTGCGGTGCGAAAGGAAGCCGGGCCGCCCCGCCCTTCCACATCACACCGTCGATCACGGCATTGTCATCCTTAAGGCACAGATAGATATGCCCCGACGCAGCCCGCTTGAAGCCGGAAATCTCACCGCGCAGCCGCACATGACCGAAACGATCCTCCACCGTGCGCTTCAATATCGCGGACAATTCGCTCACCGATAGCGGCGGCGCGTTGTCCCCTGCCCGTTCCTCGGCTAACAGGCGGCCCGACGCATCGATACCAGCTTCAAATTCCGGGGACATGGGCGAAATGAACATCCTTCTGCTTGGCGGTGGTGGCCGCGAACATGCGCTGGCCTGGAAGCTGGCGCAATCGCCCCTGCTAAAGACCCTTTATGCAGCTCCGGGCAATCCGGGCATAGCCCAGCACGCCACGCTGGTCGACCTTGACGTGGGCGATCATCGCGCGGTGGTGGATTTCTGCCTGCGCCAGTCGATTGGGCTGGTCGTGATCGGGCCGGAGGCGCCGCTGGTCGACGGACTTGCCGACAATCTGCGGGTCAAAGGCTATCCAGTGTTCGGGCCGGGCAAGAAGGCGGCGCAGCTGGAGGGGTCCAAGGGTTTTACCAAGGACCTGTGCAAGCGGGCGGGCATCCCCACTGCGGGCTATGAGCGAGTCCACAGCAAGGGCGGCGCAATGGCCGCGCTCGATGACTTCGGGCTGCCCGTGGTCATCAAGGCCGACGGTCTGGCGGCGGGCAAGGGCGTGATCATAGCGGAGACGCGGCAAGAGGCCGTAGATGCGCTGGACTTCATGTTTTCCGGCGCGTTGGGCGGAGCGGGCGCGGAAGTCGTGCTGGAAGAATTCATGACGGGCGAGGAAGCGAGCTTCTTCGCACTGACCGACGGAAGCGCCATCCTGCCCTTTGGTTCGGCGCAGGACCACAAGCGGGTAGGCGACGGCGACACCGGGCCCAACACGGGCGGCATGGGCGCCTACAGCCCGGCGCGCGTGCTGACCCCCGAATTGGAGGCGGAGGTCATGGAAAAGATCATCCGGCCGACCGTCGATACGCTGGCCGCCGAAGGCATGCCCTATTCCGGGGTGCTCTATGCCGGTTTGATACTGACCAGCGAAGGTCCCAAGCTGATCGAATATAATGCGCGTTTTGGCGACCCGGAATGCCAGGTGCTGATGATGCGGTTTGACGGCGACCTTGCCGCGCTGCTGCTTGCTGTCGCGCAGGGTCAACTGGCGGATCAGGGGCCGGTGCAACTGGCGGACCGGGCCGCTCTCACCATCGTCATGGCGGCGAATGGCTATCCCGGTACGCCCGAAAAAGGCGGCGAGATTCGTGGAATAGATGCAGCGCAGGCCAGCGGCGCACGGGTTTTCCACGCAGGGACCGCGCAACAGGATGGTTCGTTGGTGGCGAATGGCGGACGCGTGCTGAATGTCACGGCGACCGGCGATACAGTCGGCGCTGCGCAGGCCGCCGCTTATCGTGCCGTTGACGCCATCGACTTTCCCACCGGGTTCTGCCGCCGCGACATTGGCTGGCGCGAAGTCGAAAGAGAGACGCGATAAAAGGCAAGACCGCACTTGCTACAGACCGCCGGGCGTTCTTAGATAGCCGCCAGAACAGGGAGGACCCAAGAAATGCAGGAATTCTTCATGAACTACGGCCTTTGGCTGCTGGTCGGGCTGTTGGTCATTATCGCGCTGGTGTTCCTGCTGGCGGGACGCGGGAAAGCCGATGTTCGCGGGGAGGATGCGCAGGTTGCAGCGCTGAAGGCAAGTGCCCCCGACACAGCCCCCGTCCCCACTGCCCCGGTGCGCGCGCCGGTCGCTGAACCAGTTGCCTCTCCGGCTCCAGAGCCAGTGATTGCGGTGGAATCAGTGGTAGCGCCGACCACAATCCCAACCTCTCCGTCGGTCGCCATGCCTGCGGGGGAAGGTGACAATCTGCTGCGGATGAAGGGCGTCGGCCCCAAGCTCAACCAGCAACTGATTGACCTGGGGGTCACGCGCTATGCCCAGATTGCGAATTGGACCGACGCCGACATTGCGGCGATCGATGGGAAGCTCGGCAACTTCAAGGGGCGGCCTGTGCGTGACCAATGGGTCGACCAGGCGAAATATCTGGCGGCGGGCGACCTCGCAGGATTCGAAGCCAAATACGGCAAACTCTGACGGTTCAGGCGTCCGCTGGCTGAAGTTTCGAAAGCTGGCGCGACGCCTTTACGCTGCTCCGTTCCCGAGCGCCCAATAGTAAGGCGAGAAGAGGACTGCGTCCGGTAGCGACGTGCGCCATGGCGAGCAGCAGAATGGCCAGCGCCAACGTCGTCAGGGCGTTGCAGCCTGCAAATATGGCCAGGCTCATGACGAGCGGATGCCATAGATAGAAGAACAGGCTGCCGCGCCCAATCGCCTCAACCGCCGGAAAGCGCCAGTGCCACTCTGTCCAACTGCGCAGGAGGGCAATAAGGCCGATGCACATCAACAGGCGCGCGGGAACATAGGCGAGTTGATCGCCGCTGCCATAAAGCGCCGCCCACCAGACAAGCCCCAGCCCCGCCGCGATCGATGCCATCCAGATATGCTGCCGCGAGAGAGGACGCGCGGCCATCCACATGCCGAAAAAGAAATAGACCGGATAATAGAGGAAACGACTGTCGGGAGCGAACAGCCCCTGCCCGACCGCTGCGTGACCAAGGCCAAATCCGTACATCGCCGCCAGGCTGACGGGGGCGCTGAGCGCGAGAAGTGTGAGCGGGGAAAAGGGCAGGAGTCGTGTTGAAAGAATGAAACAGAATAATGCCGGGATATACCAGAGGTGGAAGACCGGGCGCAGAAACAGGTCGACGGGCGCGGTCCAGGACAGGGGGACATGGCTGACCGTCACATAGATGGACGTCGCGACCGCCCAAGGGAGCAGCATCCGGCGACCGTAGCGAAACAGCAAAGTGCCGGGCGCGTCTTCGCGTGTTCGTGCGACGTTCAGAAGATAACCTGAAATGCCGACCATCAAAGGCATGCGGAAGCCTGACCCGATCCAGAAGGCCGAGTTGCTGACGTGGGTGATCTCCATCACGTGGCCACCCATCACCAGCAGGATGAGCAGCCCTTTCAGCAGATCGATAGAGGGGGTGTTCTTCGCCAAGTCAGATGTCCATGCCTTACGAAGGCGGGACATTAAGGCGAGACGCTTTTGTTTAGGTTAAGACCCGCCCATCAGCCGCGCGCCAGCAGGTCGCGGGCGCGGGGGGCGAGGCGGTCGGCGGCGGCGCGGTGGATGCCGGGGGCCGCGCAGAGAAGGCCAAAGGCGGTGGGCTGTGGACGGTTGAACGACAGCGGGTCGCCCAGAGCATCGGTGACGATCGCGCCCGATTCCTGCGCGATCAGGGCGGCGGCGGCGACGTCCCATTCATTGCCCCAACGCACGGTGGCGACCAGATCCGCCTCGTCCGCGGCGACCATTGCCATGCGCAGGGCAATGCTGTTGGGCTTTTCAACGGTGACAAGGTCGCTGTCGTAGCGGGGCAGATGATCGGCGGGGACGCGAGCGCCGGGCAGGCGGTTGCGCGTCCCGGCGGTGAGCGCCCGCCCATTGCGGCTTGCCCCCTGCCCCGCCTGCGCCAGCCACAGCTGGTTGCGGGCGGGCGCGGCGAGGATGCCGACGCGCACCGCGCCCCGTTCGACCAGCGCCACCGACACGGCCCAGCCGGTGCGACCGCGCAGATAATCGCGGGTGCCATCGATCGGATCGACGACCCACACACGCGACAGGTCAAGCCGGTGCACCGTGTCGGCAGTTTCTTCCGAAAGCCAGCCAGCACCCGGATCAATCGCGCCCAGGCTTCGCCGCAGCATTTCGTCTATTTCCAGGTCCGCTTCACAGACGGGATGGCCGGGCACTTTTTCCCATTGGCGCACGAGCGTCTGCCCGCCCGCCCAGAGCGTCAACGCGCGGTCCGCCGCGTCCGATACCGCGCCGACGATAGCGCGCAGGTCGATGTCAGCCCCCGGCAATGGTCATGCCGTCAACGCGAAGCGTGGGAACATTCATGCCGTGGCGGAATGCAAGGTCGTTCGCGGGCGTCATCGCGCGGAACATGTCCTTCAAATTGCCCGCGATGGTGATTTCCGACACAGGCCGACCGATCACGCCATCTTCGATCAGGAAGCCCACTGCCCCACGGCTATAATCGCCGGTGACGCCGTTGACGCCCATGCCGATCAGGCTGGTGACATAAAGCCCGCGCCTGATGTCCGCCATCAACTGGGTGGGCGAGAGGCTGCCCGGTTCCATATGCACATTGCTGACCCCGGCAGACCCGCCGCCCCGGCTCGCATGGCCGGTCGGTTCAAGGCCCAGTTGGCGCGCCGATGCGCTGTCGAGCAGCCATCCGGTCAGCACGCCCCGTTCGATCAGCGCCGTGCGAGCGACGGGAAGCCCTTCCCCATCAAATGGCCGCGACCGCAAGCCGCGCACCCGCAGCGGATCATCGATGATGGTGACGGCGCTGTCGAACAGCGTCTGGCCCAGCGAATCGAGCAGAAAACTGGACCGCCGCGCGATGGCTGGCCCCACCATGCCACCGATCAGATGGCCGATCAGGCTGGACCCGACGCGAGGATCGAAGATCACGGGCATCACGCTGCTTTCGACCTTGACCGGGTTGAGCGACGCGACCGCCCTTTCCCCGGCCCTGGTGCCGATCGCCACCGCATCTTCCAGATCCTGCAGATAGCGTGCGCCATGGCTGGCATGGTCGCGCTGCATGTCCGCGCCGGTCCCGGCCAGGACGCTGGCCCATGTCGAATGACTGGTGCCCGCATAGGCCCCGGCGAAACCATGGCTGGTGACCAGCGCCATCTGGCTGCGGCCATTGGATGCGCCGCCGCCTTCGCTATTGGTTACGCCGGATACGGCGCGCGCGGCTTCCTCGACAATATGGGCGCGTTCGCGCAGCGCCGCTGGTTCAGGTTCCGATGCGTCGGCCAGGTCAAGGTCGGCAGGCGGTTGCCGCAGCAGGCGATCTTCAGGCGCGAGACCTGCATAGGGGTCTTCCGGCGCCTCGCGCGCCATGGCGATGCAGCGCTCGACCAATGTGCCCAGCGTCTGCGGGTTCATGTCGGAGGCGGAGATGCTGGCCGACCGCTGACCGACGAAGAGGCGAAGGCCGATTTCTTCGCCTTCCGACCGCTCCACATCTTCCAGCGCGCCCAAACGGACCGACACGGTGGTCGATGCATTGCCGGAATAGACCGCATCGGCCGCGTCCGCCCCGGCCCTGCGTGCCGCCGTCACCAGATCCTGCGTGCGCGACTGGGCTTCTTCGAGGCTGAGCATAGCTTTGCGATGATCCTGTTTGGGGCGGGGTGGAGGCTCAGGGCCTTACGCGCTTGGTCCGGGCGGGACAAGCTGTGCGTCGAGCCAGTGTTTCAGAAGATGGTGAGCGACGGCCATGGGCGGGGGCGCAATGAAGGGCGCGGCGGGATCATTGGCAAGCGCCGCGCGCACCCCAGCCGCATCGCACCAGAAGGCATGTTCGATTTCCGTTTCGTCCAGCGTCAGCGCATCATCCTGCGCCTGACCAATGCAGGCGATCATCAGCGACGATGGGAAGGGCCAGGGCTGGCTCATGACATAGCGGACGGAATGGACGGTAACGCCCGCTTCCTCCTTGATCTCACGCGCGACCGCTTCCTCGATCGTCTCGCCCGGTTCGATGAAACCGGCGAGCGCTGAATAAAAGCGATCCGGCCAGCGATGCTGCCGCCCGACCAGCACCCGTCCGTCATGTTCGGCCAGCATGATCGCGACTGGGTCGACGCGCGGGAAATGTTCGGAATTGCAGGCGCCGCAGCGCCTCGCCCAGCCTGCCTTTTCAGGATGAGACGGCGACCCGCAGACAGAGCAGAAGCGATGGCGGGCATGCCAGTGAACCAGACTGCGGGCCGTGCCATATAGCGCGACCTCGTGCGCGGACAGTTGGGTTGCGATGGCGTGGCTGCGTTCGGTGGGGAAAAAGCCGCCTTCCACGTTCGACAGACGGACGAAGATGGGGCGTTGGTCTTCATCGAGGCCCAGCAGCACATGGTCCTGCGCCTTCGCATCCGGCTGCAGCGCTGCCATCGCCAGATGCCCGTCCGCCGTGACCGGGTCCAGCCCGTCGAGCATCACAAGCCGCGCCTGGGGCGATGCAAAGGCCTGCGCGACCAGTTCCGAGCGGGTGCGGATATGATCGGCGCGGTCGATCTGTCCCCCGACGAACCCAAGCTGTTCGCGCAAGGGGCGGCTGTGGTCAGGCATTTAGCTGATTCTCCTTCATCGCGACCTCTGCCGCGCGACGGAACAGGGTTGGAAGTCCTGCCTCCGCAATTTGATCAAGCGGCCACCATTCGCCATCGCCCGGCGGCGTGATGTCCAGCGGCAGATGCGCCACGTGCACGGTCAGGCTGAGCGAAAAATGGGTGAAGACATGGGCCACGGGGTCGGTGATTGTCGTCCATTTCGCGGACAGCGGCGGGGCTGCTTCGGGTGCGGCGTTCCAGTCCGACGACGGCAATGCGCGCATCCCGCCCAGCAGGCCCCTGGCAGGACGGCGGACCAACCAGACATGCCCGTCGGCGCGTTCGATCCACCAGCCATGGCCCAGCCGGTGGGGTCGTGGCTTCTTCGCCAGCCTGACCGGAAAGGCGGCAGGATCGGCAGTGCGGAACGCGGCGCAGTCCGGGCGCAAAGGGCATATACCGCAGGCAGGATTGCGCGGCGTGCATATGGTCGCGCCCAGGTCCATCATCGCCTGCGCAAAGTCGCCTGCGCGGCTGTCGGGCGTTACGCGGTCCGCCGCCGCGCGTATTTCCGGCCGGGCGGCGGGCATCGGCGTTTCGATGGCAAAAAGCCGCGCCACCACCCGTTCGACATTAGCGTCCACCACCACCGCCCGGCGGCCAAAGGCGATCGCAGCGACGGCGGCGGCGGTATAATCGCCGATGCCCGGCAAGGCCCGCAGGCCTGCTTCGGTCGATGGGAAAGCGCCGCCATGCTCCGCCGCCACGACGCGGGCGCAGGCGAGCAGGTTGCGCGCCCGTGCATAATAGCCAAGCCCAGCCCATGCCGCCATCAGGTCGGCATCATCGGCAGTGGCAAGCGCTTCGACCGTTGGCCAGCGTTCGGTGAATTTCCTGAAATAGGGGATGACCGCGGCCACCGTCGTCTGTTGCAGCATGACTTCGGAAAGCCACACGCGATAGGGGTCGGCGGCGTTGCTTCCCGGTGGCGCGCGCCACGGCAGGCGGCGGGCATGAAGGTCATAATGCGCCAGCAGGTCCCCGGCGATTTTTATGTGACGACCCTCGACGCGCATGGCGGCGCTATGCCATTAAGCGAGCGATGACGGAACGCCCCGTAACGCCGAAAATGAAAAACCGCGATGCCAAGGGCAGCGATCGCCCGCGCGTGGGCGGGCCAAGGCAGATTGCCGATTTGATGCCCCAGATCGGCGCCGCCGCTTTCCGCAAGTTCGGTTTCGTCCAGTCCAGCATCGTGACGCGATGGGCCGAAATCGTGGGCGCGCATTATGCCGATATTTCCGCGCCCGAATCGATCCGTTTTCCGGTGGGAAAAAAGGCGGAAGGCACGCTGCAACTGACGGTGATGAGCGGCTATGCCCCGATGATCCAGCATGTGCTGCCCGACATCATCGAACGGGTGAACCGCTTTTTCGGCTATGCCGCCGTGGCCAAGATAGCGATGCGGCAGGGGGAGGTGCGCGCCACGCCCGGCGAGCGCCGCCCGCCGCCCCGCAATTTGAAACCCGTGCCGGTGGAACTGGGCGATTCGCTGCGTGGCATCGGCGACCCCGAACTGCGCGCGGTGCTGGAATCGCTGGCCCAGGGGCTTGTCAATTCCAGCGGCTTGCCCAAGATCACGTAAGCAATGCTTCGGCTTCCATTCAGGACGCGCGCCCTATGAACCGGCATATGAGACAATTTATCCTGCCGCTTGCCCTGGCTGCTATTCCCGCCACGCTGGCCGCAGCGCCGGGCGCGTGGACCAGCCACGTCGCCATGTCGCCGATCGGCGGCCATGTGCTGGGCAATCCGGCAGCGCCGACCAAGCTGGTCGAATATGTCAGCTACACCTGCAACCACTGCGCCCATTTCGTGGCGGAGGCGAGCGGGCCGCTCAAGACCGGCTATGTGCAAGGCGGCAAGGTCAGCGTGGAGGTCCGCAACGCGGTTCGCGACAGATATGACCTGACCGCCGCCCTGCTGGCGCGGTGCGGGGGGCCAAAGCGGTTCTTTGGCAATCATGAGGCCCTGTTCGCCAACCAGAATGCCTGGATGGAAAAGCTGCAGGTCTATGACCGGGACGCCGCCAAGCCGCAGGAGCAGAAGGCGGCGTTGCGCGACATCGGGCAGAAGACCGGGCTGTATGCGCTGATGGCGAAGCGCGGCTTTTCCCCCGCGCAACTCAACGCATGTATCGGCAATGCAGCGTCGATGAAGCAGATATTAGCGATGACCGACGAAGCCTGGAAAAAGGTGAAGATTGGCGGCACGCCCGCCTTCACCATCAACGGGGCACTGGCTGGCGGATCGAGCTGGACGGACTTGCGCGCCGCATTGCCGACCACCGCGCAGTAAACTAAACAAGCCGAACGACACGCCCACAAGCGGAGCCTGAATTACGTGAAAGCCATTGCCGGAATCGCCCTGATCGCCCTTTCCCTGACCCTGGCCGCCTGCGGCAAAACGGACGCGGGCAATTCGACCGCCGCCAGCCCCGTGGACGCCGTTGCGGCCCCCGCCGGCACCAATTGGTCATCGACGGTGACGGCAACGCCGGACGGCAACTTCGTCATGGGCAACCCGCAGGCGAAGGTGAAGCTGCTGGAATTCGCGTCCTACACATGCAGCCACTGCCGCGACTTCGCCGCCGAAGCATCGGACGAAATCCGCAAGATCGTCGACACCGGCAAGATGAGTTATGAACTGCGCAACTTCGTACGCGATCCCATCGACATATCCACGTCTCTGCTGGCGCGGTGCGGCGGCAAGGACCTGTTCTATCCGCTGTCCGATCAGTTTTTCGCCAACCAGAATGCGATGTTCGAAAAGGCGCAAGCTTTGGGTGACGCGCAATATCAGCAGTTGATGAGCGCGCCCCCTGCGCAGCGCTTTGGCCAGCTTGCCGACGCCATCGGCCTCATCGATTTCGCCAAGCAGCGCGGCATCGCCGAAGATCAGGCCAAGCAGTGCCTGGCCGACACCGCCGCCGCCGAAAAGCTGGCGAAGGGCGTCGAAACCGCATCGTCGGAATATAAGATCGAAGGCACGCCGACCTTCATCCTGAACGGCACCGTGCTGGAAAACACCGCAAATTGGGCGACTTTGCAGTCCAAGTTGAAGCAAGCGGGTCTCTGATTGTCATCCGGGGGGCTGACATTCCACTGTTCCTGTTCGGCAGGGCGCGTGGCTGCGCAGCCTTGCCCTGAAGCCGCCCCGTGCAGATAAAGCGGCTCAAACTATCCGGCTTCAAAAGTTTCGTGGACTCCACGGAACTGCGGATCGAGCCGGGGCTGACAGGCATTGTCGGTCCCAATGGCTGTGGCAAGTCCAACCTGCTGGAAGCCATAAGATGGGTGATGGGCGAATCCAGCGCCCGCTCCATGCGCGGCGGCGGCATGGAAGATGTGATCTTCGCGGGCACATCAACCCGGCCGCAGCGCGACTTTGCCGAAGTGTCGCTGCTGACGGTGCAGGAACAGGGCGAACTGTTCAACGCCGTTGAGGTCGGCGATGACGGCGAGCTGGAAGTCACGCGCCGGATCGAGCGCGGCGCAGGCAGCGCCTATCGCGCCAATGGCCGCGATGTCCGGGCCAAGGATGTCACGCTGATCTTCGCCGACGCCGCCACCGGGCCGCACAGCCCGGCGCTGGTCAGCCAGGGGCGGATCGCCGCCGTCATCGCCGCGAGGCCGCAGGAACGGCGCGCCATGCTGGAGGAGGCGGCGGGCATTTCCGGCCTGCACGTTCGCCGCAGGGATGCCGAACAAAAGCTGCGCGCGGCAGAGGCCAATCTGGTCCGGCTGGACGAAATCATGTCCGACATGGAGGCGCGGGCCAGCAGCCTGCGCCGCCAGGCCAAGGCCGCTGAGCGCTATATCCGCTTGTCGGAACAGATACGCAGCGCGGAAGGGCGCGTGCTGTTCGCCCGCTGGCGTGAAGCAGCGGCAAGCGCCGAGGCTGCGCGGACGGAGGCGAAGGAAGCCGAGAACGCCGTCATCGCCGCGCAGGAGACGCAGCGGGCAGCCGCCGTCCACGCCGACGCGGCGGTGGAGGAACTGGCCCGCAGGCGCGCAGCAGCACAGGCCACCCGCGATGAGGCGAATGAGGCAAGGCACAGGCTGGCGGCGCTGCGATCGGAGCGCGACGGCGTGGTCCGGCGGCTGCATGACCTGGCGCAGCAGGCCGACCGGCTGGAAGAGGACCGGCTGCGCGAAGGCGCGCTGGCCAATGACGCGGCGGATGCGATCACGCGCCTGGGCGATGAAGCCCGTAAGCTGAAAGCGCGCATCGCGGAAACCGAAGCAAAGCGCCCCGACTTCGCCGCCCGGATCGCGGGGGCCGAAGATGCAGCGCGCGACGCCGAACTGGAACTGGCCAAGGCGATGGCGCGCCAGGCGGGTGAGCAAGCGGAACTTCGCGTTGCCGAAGCCGCCCTGACCGCGGCCCGCAGCCAGATGGAGCGGGCCGAGCGGGATGCTGCGCGGTTGGAGGCCGAAGCGGCGGCTCTGCCGGACATCGCACCTCTGAAGCAAAAGGGCGCAGAGGCGCTGGCCGAGCAGCAGCGTGCGTCCGCCGATCGCGACGCCGCCGAGGCCGCAATTCAGCGGTCAGACGCAGCGCGCCAGACCGCTGCGGAAAGCCGGGCCAACGCCGAATCCAGACTGGCGTCGGCACGTGCGGCGCTGGCGGCGCTGGACAGTGAGGCGGCGGCGATCCGGCGCGCGGTCGATCTGGGCAGCAGCGCCCATGTGCGGGCGCTGGATCGGCTGAAGGCCAGCCCCGGCTATGAAAGGGCCCTGGCCGCTGCGCTGGGCGACGATCTGGAAGCGGGGATCGGGGACGATGGCGCGCGGCGCTGGGCTGGGTCCGTTGCGTTGGAGGGCGATCCGCCCCTGCCGTCAGGTTGCTCGCCCCTTGCCGATCATGTAACCGCGCCTGCCGAACTGGGCCGCAGGCTGGCGCAGATCGCGGTTGCGGACAGGGATGAAGGGCAACCACTTGCCACGGGCCAGCGGCTGGTGACCAAAGACGGCCAGATGCGCCGGTGGGACGGCTATGTCGCGGTTGAAGGCGGCGCGGCTGCGGCTGAACGGCTGATCCGGCTCAACCGGTTGGAAGCGATCGCAGCGGCTCACCCTGCCGCACAGGCAGAGGTGGAGGCGGCACGCGCCGCGCAAGACGCAGCGGCGACCCGTGAGCGCGAATCGGCGCAGGCGCTGACCGATGGACGCGCCGCGCTGTCGAGCGCGGAGCAACGGCTACGCACCGCTTTGCGCGCAGGCGATGAAGCGACGACCGCGCTGGAACGTTTGTCGGGACGCCGCGAGGCCATTGAAGAAAGGCTTTGCCAGGCTCAGGCCGACCTGAACGCTGCCAGGGTCGAACATGACCGGGCAAAGGCGGCCCGCGCCGTCACGTCCGATGGCGCAGAGACCCGCGCGCTGGTGGCATCGCTGTTGCAGCAGAGTGAAAGGGCGCGGACGTCGGTCGGACAGCTTCAGGCGGATCAGGCGCTGGCCGACCGCGCGCTGGCCGCCGACCGCGAACGCATGGCCGCCGCCGACGCCGAAGCGAAGGGATGGCGGGCGCGGGCGGGGGAAGCCGCCAAGCGGATCGGCGCAATGGTCGATCGTGGCGAAGCCCTGGCGAAGGAACGCGCCGACATCGCCGCTGAACCCGACCGGCTGGCCGCCGCGATTGCCCAGTTGAGCGAGCGGGACAGCGGACTGGCTCAGGCAGCCGAAACAGCGCAGCTTGTGGAAGCGGAGGCGCAGGCCGCCTTGCGCATCGCGGAAGGGCGCGCTGCCGATGCTGCGGAAAAACTTGCCGAGGCGCGTGAACGGCGCGCGACAAGCGTCGCCCGCGCGGAGGCGGCAGACGAAAAGCGGGTCGAAGCCACCCGCATGTCGGGCGAACGATTTGAATGTCCGCCACCGCTGCTGCCAGAAAAGCTGGGCTTTGCGAGCGCTGACGTACGGATAGCCCAGACGGAGCAGGCAGAGCTTGACCGGCTGTCGACGGAGCGCGAGCGCATCGGGCCAGTCAATCTGGTGGCGGCGCAGGAACTGGATGAACTGGAGTCGACGCAGGCCAAGAGCCGCGCCGAAAGCGAGGAGTTGACGCAGGCGATCAACCGGCTGCGCGGGTCGATCGGCAGCCTCAATCGCGAAGGTCGGCAACGGCTGCTTGCCGCCTTCGAAGCGGTGGATGGGCATTTCCGTCGGCTGTTCACCACCCTGTTCAATGGTGGGCAGGCGCATTTGGAACTGATCGACAGCGACGATCCGTTAGAGGCGGGGCTGGAAATCATGGCGCAGCCGCCGGGCAAGAAACTTGCCGCGCTGACGCTGCTGTCAGGCGGGGAGCAGGCGCTGACGGCGGTCGCGCTGATCTTTGGCCTGTTCCTGACCAACCCGGCACCGATTTGCGTGCTGGATGAAGTGGACGCGCCGCTGGACGACGCCAATGTCGAGCGTTTCTGCGATCTGCTGGACGCGATGGTGGAGCAGACGGACACGCGCTACCTGATCGTCAGCCACAATGCGGTCACCATGGCGCGGATGCACCGGCTGTTCGGCGTGACGATGGTGGAACGCGGAGTCAGTCGGCTGGTGTCGGTGAACCTGAACGGAGCAGAGGCGCTGCTGGCGGCGGAGTGAACCGAGCATGCCCTAGGCCTGGACAGGTGCCCGGCTCAGATAAGGGGAGCGGCGCCTGATCACGGATTGCGGTAGAGCATCGTGCGCAAAAAGTGGGAACGCGCTTAAAAAGGATGCGATAACAAAAAACTGGAGCACGCGACCTGCGTCCGATTAAACGCAGCGCGCTCTAGCCACGGCCATTCACTCGACAGAAGCGGGCAGATGGCGTCAGTACGCAGTTGAGCAGCAGCTTCCGGGCAGGAAGAGAAGTCTTATCAAATGCAGCGCACCTTGCGCGGTTAACCGTTGGCTCGAAGATTCTACCTGCGCGGCGGTGGGGCAGGCGGGCCGCCTGGAACCGGGCAGTATTGCCAGCATCTGCGGCATTGGACTGCGTCATGGGGCGGTAGCGGTAGCGGTATCGGTTCGGTGGCCTTTGGGTTGTGGTGGGTTGTTTTGGCAGTTGGAGGTTGCGGGAGCCGCTGCGATCAGTGTGCGTGGGTGAGGCCGGAGACGCACGAAAGCCCCAGCGTTTGAGCGCTGGGGCTTTTGTTGTGGGAATGTTGGTTGCGGGAGCAGGATTTGAACCTGCGACCTTCAGGTTATGAGCCTGACGAGCTACCGGGCTGCTCCATCCCGCGCCACCAAAGGCAAAAGGGCGGCTTTATGGGCCGCCCTTTTGTGAACATGTGATTGGGTTTTATTTCCTAAAGCGCAAGCTTCAATGCCTGGCGACGCCCTACTCTTCCGGGGCTTGAGCCACAGTACCATCGGCGCAGTCTGGTTTCACGGCCGAGTTCGGGATGGGATCGGGTGGGTCACAGACGCTATGGTCA